>JAICSZ010000016.1 GCA_025936615.1 Pedococcus sp.
CGGCCACGAGCTCGGCCACGGCCCCGGCCGCGACGAGCGACTCGAACCGGGTCTCGATGTACTCGAAGCCGTGGCGTGCGGTCGCGAGGACGACCTCGGTGGCCGGTGCGGCCGAGCGCAGTGCCTCCCTCTCGATGAGGCGGGTCACGTCTTCGCTGATGTTGGGGTTGATGACGAGCAGTCGCATGGGGGTTCCTTGGTCGGGGTGCAGCGTCCTCACGATGTGTGGGGGAACTGCTCCTGGTACTTGTCGATGTGCCTGCCCGACTGTGCTGCCGCCCGCTCGGGGTCGCCGCTGGCGATGGCCGCCAGCAGCTCGCGGTGCTCGCGGATGAGTTCACCGAGGTCGCTGACGTGCTGGTACAGCCAGTGCATCCGGCCCTGCAACGGCTCGAGGGCGCTGCGCAGGAAGCCGTTGTCGGCCACGTTCGTGATCTCGTCGTGGAACTCCGTGTTGGCCCGGTGGGCATCGAGAAGCCGGCCGCGGGCCAAGGCCTCGGCGGCCCGGTCCAGCAGCCCTTCCAGTCGCACGATGTCCGCAGGGGTCGCCCGTGCGGCGGCCAACCGCGAGGCCAGCACCTCCAGGGCGTGCCGGACCTCGAAGAGCTCCTCGACGTCCTTTTCGCTGAGGCCGGCTACGACCGAGCCCTTGGGCAGGCGCTCCTCGAGGACACCCTCCTGTCGCAGCATGCGCAGGGCCTCGCGCACCGGTAGTCGGGAGACGTTGAACTCGGCTGCCAGGTCTCGCTCAACCATCCGGGTACCCGGGGGGTAGTGGCCTTCGAAGATCCGGGTCCGCAGGGTGTCCCGAATGTCATCGCGCAGCGGTCGGGAACGCTCCTGCTTCGGCAGCTCCGACATCGTGTCTCCTTTGCGGTGGGTGTGGGCCGGTCTTCATCGGTGGTGGCGGGCTGGGCGGGCACACGGTCGCACCCGGCCCGCCACGGATCAGACGCGCAGGCGGCGGCTGTAGTCGAGGGTGAGGACCGAGACCCCCATGATGAGCGCCGACCCCACGAAGTACAGGAGTGCCCAGGTGTAGCCGCCGGTGGCGCCGACGATGAAGCCCACCGCGATCGGCGTGACGAAGCCGGCGACATTGCCGCTCAGGTTCATCGCGCCTCCGAGGACGCCCGCATTGGTGCGGCCACCCAGAATCGACGGAACCGCCCAGTAGAGGCCGACCCAGCGCAGGAAGAACAGCACCACCGAGAGAAGCACGACGGCGACGATCGGCCCCGTCACGACGGTGACGCCGAGGAGCCCGAGGGTGACAGCAGCGGCCGCGAAGCCCAGCATCGAGCGCATCACCGTGTTCTTGGCGTAGCCCTTCTCACAGAGCCGGTCGGCAAGCAGCCCGCCCAGGATCTCCCCGACGAAGCCGGAGCCGAAGATCACGAACGTGGACCAGCCGATCTCCTTGAGGTTGAAGCCCTTCGCCTCTGAGAGGTACAGCGGGCCCCAGGTGAGGAGCCCGTAGAAGACGCCGTTGAAGCCCAGCCAGCCGAGGCACATTGCCCAGAACGAGCGGTACTTCAGGTACGGCAGGAGGGTTCGCCGCGCTTCGCCCGGGGCGACGCCGGCGGCCTCGTCCTCCGCTGCGTGCGACGCCTCGATGTAGGCGGCCTCAGCCTCGTTGACCGACCGGTGCTCCCGCGGATTGTCGCGGACGTACCACCAGATGACCGCACCCAGCACCACGGTTGCCAGGCCGGCGATGATGAAGGCCGGCCGCCAACCACCGGTGAAGGCGATCAGCCCGGTGATGAGTATGCCGCCCACGCCTGCACCCAGGGGCGCGCCGGAGTCGAGGATGGTGGCTCCACGCCCCCGTTCCTTGGCGTGCATCCAGACGGCGTTGAGCTTGCCACCGCCGGGCATGACACCGGCTTCGGTGACTCCGATGGCACTGCGCGCCACGAACATGCTGGCGAAGCCACTGGTCATGCCGGAAGCGGCTGTCGCTGCACCCCAGCCGATGCACGAGGCGGTTATCACCTTGCGGGGGCCGAACCTGTCGATGAGCCACCCGACGGGCACCTGCATGAGGGCGTAGGTCCAGAAGAACGCGGACAGGAGCATGCCGGTGAGCTCGTGCGAGAGACCGAACTCCTTGGAGATGATCGGTAGCGCCACCGATATCGACCCGCGGTCGACGTAGTTGACGGTGACGAGAACGAGCAGGAGTCCGAACAGCCTCCAGCGGACGTTGCTCTTGCGACCATGAGGCGAGAAGGTTGCGGTTGGTGTGGGCGTTTCGGTGGTGGTGGTGCTGGTGTCTTGAGCGGACACAGGTCCTCCTGGTGACTGCTGGGTGGAGGGCTCCCGCTGGGAACGGAGGCCTGCGCTGGACGCCGGGTGGGGCGACACCGTGTGGTGCTCACCGTGAGGGTGAGCTCCGGATGTTGGGATCCCTGTTTGGGATCCCAAGAATGTATGAGTCGATCCGCAACACGTCAAGACCCCGGACTGCGGCAGCTCTCATATATCCCGTCCGTCATCTGATAACGCGTTGCCTCCCAGCGCGGTCCGGCCCGACTCTTGGCGGTATGCCGTCGCCGTCCACCACTGGTGCGTTCGCCCTCGCGGCGACCGCGCTGATCCTGCTCCCGGGACCGGCCATGCTGTTCCTCATCTCGCGGGGCATCGGTCAGGGCAGCCGCCGGCTGGCGCTGGCGTCCATGGCGGGCATCGAGACCGCGACCGCGTTGATGGTGGTCGCCACCGCCTTCGGGCTCTCCGCGCTCATCAGCGACTCTGTCCTCGCGTTCGCGGTCGTGAAGTACGCCGGCGCGGCCTACCTGGTCTGGTTGGCCATCCGGGAGTTCCGCAGCCGGGGCCACTTCACCCTCGACCGCGTGCCGGTCACGAACCCGCGGCGCGCCTTCGGCGACGCGTTCCTCGTCGGCATCTCCAACCCGAAGACCGCCGTGTTCTTCGTGGCGTTCTTCCCGCAGTTCCTGCACCGCGACGCGGGTCCGATCTGGTCGCAGGTGCTCGTGCTCGGCGCAGTCTTCGTCGTGATCGGCGCCGCCTTCGACAGCGCCTACGCGCTCGGTGCCGGCACCATCGGGCAGTGGCTGGGCCGCCACCCGCGCGCGGTCGACCGGCAGAAGTACGTGTCGGGCGGCATCTTCCTGGTCATGGGTGGAGCGGCAGCGCTGACCGGCCACCCACACCGGGCCTGAGCGGAGCCGAGGCGTTCACCGCCCGGCGGCGGTCGGGATCACCCCGACGTCGACGAGGTGGTGCGCCAGGTCGTGCAGCATGTACTGCCCGAGCGTCAGCACCGTGAACTCCGACCCGTTGCTGCGCACGCCGCGGCGGTCCCAGTCGTCCGCACCGACCTTCCCGAACGCCCGGGACGCCGCGACCGCCGCCTCGGCCAGCTCGTCCGCGACGACGGCTGGGTCCTGCTCGGCGTAGCGTCCGGAGACGGCCGCCTCGTCCTGGTCCCAGTTCGCGAACCGTGCCACGTCCTCGGCCAGCAGCTGCTGCACCCGGCCCTCGAAGACCCGGCAGACGTCCCTGACGTGGCAGGCGTACTCGAGCGGCGACCACACGTCGGGCCGGGGGCGCGTCCGCACGTCGTCGCGCGCCAGCACCGTGCGCCAGGGTGCGGTCAGGGAGAGCGCCTGCTCGGCCACCTGGGGCGCGATGACGGCACCCGCCTCGAAGCCACACTCGGGGCAACGGCGCTCGAGCACCCACGTCCAGTCCTTGGTGTCCGGGGCGGCGGGGCGGTCTGCGGCATCCATGGAGCCACCGTATGCCGCGTGGACGGCGGCGGGGGTTCACCTCCTTACCGTGGGGTAGCGTCACCCCGTGCTTCACGACCACGCGGGGTGGGTCGCCATCGCGGCGATCGTCCTCGTCCTGCTGCTGGCCCTGGGCGTCGCCGGCTGGGCCACGGGACGAGAGCGCAGCGGTGGGGGCGCACACCGGGGCCGCCGCTGGACGCGCCGCCCGCACCGCAACGAGTTCCGTCCGGAGGGCACCGTGCAGGCAGACAGCCCCCAGCGGCGGGTCGCGGTCATCGTGAACCCGACCAAGTTCGACAACCTCCCGGCGGTGCAGGCCAAGGTGGCCCGACAGGTCGTGAGCCACGGCTGGGCCGAGCCCCTGTTCATCGAGACGACCGCCAAGGACCCGGGCGGTGGCCAGGCCCGGGCGGCCCTCGGGGAGGAGGTCGACCTCGTCTGCCCGCTCGGTGGTGACGGCACCGTCCGCGCGGTTGCCGAGGCGCTCGTCGGCAGCGACACCCCCATCGGGCTGCTCCCCGGAGGCACCGGCAACCTGTTGGCCCGCAACCTGGGCCTGCCGGTCGACAACCTCGAGAACGCGCTCCACGTGGCGCTGACCGGCCAGAACAAGCGGATCGACGTCGGCCGCCTCACCATCGACGTGAGCGGGGAGGACGAGCAGCCGCAGCAGCACATCTTCCTCGTCATGGCCGGCTTCGGCTTCGATGCGGCGATCATGGCCGACGCCCCCGAGAAGCTCAAGGCGAAGGTCGGCCCCGCGGCCTACCTGGTCTCAGGCACCAAGAACCTGCGGGGCCCCCAGTTCAAGGTCCGCGTCCGCATCGACGAGGACGAGGAGTTCACCCGCCGGGCCCGCACCGTCATCGTGGGGAACGTCGGAAAGCTGCTGGGCGGGCTGGAGCTGCTGCCCGACGCCGAGGTCGACGACGGACAGCTCGACGCGGTGATCCTCTCCCCCACGGGGGTCGTCGCGTGGGCCGCGGTGGCGGCCAGGTTGGCGACCAAGCGCCGCAAGGGCCACCAGCGCGTCGACCACCACACCTGCCGCGAGATCCGGGTGCGCGCCGACCGGCCCCAGGAGGCCCAGGTCGACGGAGACACCATCGGGAAGGCGCGGTCCATCTCCGCCGAGGTCGTGCCGGCCGCACTCGTGGTCCGGGTGGGGTCCACCGACTGATGACCACTCGAAGTGGCACGGCGACGAGTCCTCGGGTGCGCCGGGCCGTCCGTCTCACCCGAGGTGCGTTGGCGATGGTGCTCTTCGCGGTGCCGGTGGTGCTGCTCGGTTATGCCGCGAGGCAGAAGTTCGACCCGCTGATCCGGTTCGACGACGCGGTCATCCGCTGGTCGACCGGCGTCACGCGCTCGGCCGGGGCCGCTGACCTGCTCGTCACTCTCCAGGAGGTGAGCCGACCGTTCGTGCTCTACATCCTCGCCGGCGGGGTCGGGCTCTGGGCGTGGTTCGCACGCGGTCTGCGCAACCGCGCCCTGTGGGCCTTCGTGACGATGATGGTCGCCTGGCCGATCGGCCTGCTGGCCAAGCAGCTGGTCCAGCGGGCCCGCCCGGTCGTCGACGAGCCGCTCTCACACTCGCCTGGCTACTCCTTCCCGTCGGGGCACGCGCTCAACGTCGCCGTGGTCGCCACGGTGCTCGTCTTCCTGCTCTGGCCGATCCTGTCCGGGCAGGTGCGCCGGGTCGCTGTCGTCCTCGCCGTGCTCGTCGCGGTGGTGGTCGGCGGGGACCGCATGTTCCTCGGTGTCCACTTCCCCTCGGACGTGGCGGCTGGGTGGGTCCTCGGCGCGGGCATTACCTTCTCCTCGTGGCTCGGATTCATCGGCAGGACCTCACCGACCTCCTCGTCCGGGCCGTCGCACCCGGCATAGCGCTCTGGGCGGTGGTGGTGGGCATCGGCCTGCTCGTCACCGGGCCGCTCAAGGCGATCGACCTGGCCGAGGACGGCGTCACGGTCGCGTTCAACCGCAACCGCACCCCGTTCTGGGACCCGGTCAGCTGGGTCTGCTCCAGGTTCGGCAACACCGAGAGCGTCATCGCCGTCTGCCTCGTCGCCGTGCTGGTCCTGCTCTGGAGGACCAGGGACTGGCGCTGGTCGGTGGTCCCGCTCATCGCGATCTCGCTGCAGGCCTCGATCTTCCTCCCCGCGACGCTCGTGGTGGAGCGCCAGCGTCCACCGGCGATCCCGATGGATGCCTCGCCCCCCACCTCGAGCTACCCGAGCGGGCACACCGGAGCCTCCACCGCCCTCTACGTCTCGTTCCTGCTCATGGCCCAGTCCATCGAGCGGCCCTGGCTGCGGCGGCTCCTCACGGGCATGTGCACGGTCATCCCCGTCCTCGTCGGGGTCGCGCGCCTGTACCGCGGCGCCCACCACATCAGTGACGTCCTGGCGGGCATTCTCAACGGGCTGGTGTGCGCCCTGCTCGCCTACCACTGGTGGCGGCACCGCGCGCAGCGCGAGGTGACGGCTCGCGCCTGAGGCGCCCACGCGGCATACCGACGCACTGATCTTCTGCGTGGGACCCGGCGCGGTGCCATCATCGAAGACGTGCCCGAGAGCCAGCAACACCCCGCGCAGACCATCGCCTACCCGGCGCAGGAGCACCCGACGATGCGCAGCCCGCTCGAGCCGGCCGACCCGCACGTCATCATCCTGTTCGGTGCCGCCGGGGACCTTGCCCGTCGCAGGCTGATCCCCGGACTGGCCTACCTCGTCGTCTCCGACCTCGCGCCCGACATCCGGGTCGTCGGCACCTCGCTCGAGGCCATGAGCACCGAGGAGTTCCGCAGCTTCGCCAAGCAGGCTATCGACGAGTTCGGCGCCCACAAGCTGACACCGGAGCAGTGGGACCACTTCGACGACCGGCTGGTCTACGTCCCGCAGGAGGCCGGGCCCGAAGCCCTCGCGGGGGCGGTCAAGGAGGCGGAGGCCGCGCTCGGGCCGGACGTCCGTCGGCTGCACTACCTGTCGGTGCCGCCGAAGGCCGCGCGTGCGGTGATCACCATGCTGCGTGACGCCGACCTGGTCGACCGCTCGCGGGTCGTCATGGAGAAGCCGTTCGGCACCGACCTGGCGAGCGCGATCGAGCTCAACAACACGGTGCACGAGACGTTCAGCGAGGAGCAGATCTTCCGGATCGACCACTTCCTCGGCAAGGAGGCGGCGCAGAACATCCTCGCGTTCCGCTTCGCCAACGGCCTGTTCGAGCCGATCTGGAACCGCAACTTCATCGACCACGTGCAGATCGACATCCCCGAGACCCTGGGCCTCGACCAGCGCGCGAACTTCTACGAGTCGACAGGCGCCTTCAAGGACATGGTGGTGACCCACCTGTTCCAGGTCATGGCGTTCGTCGCGATGGAGCCGCCGACCGCCCTCGAGCCGCGGGCGATCTCGGAGGAGAAGAACAAGGTGTTCCGCTCCCTGCTGCCGATCGACCCGGGAGACGTGGTGCGGGGGCAGTTCGCCGGCTACCGCTCGCTCCAGGGGGTCGCCCCGGAGTCGGACACCGAGACCTTCATCGCCCTGCGGGTCGGCCTGGACAACTGGCGCTGGGCCGGCGTGCCGTTCTACCTGCGCACGGGCAAGAAGATGGCCCAAGGGGCCCGGATCATCTCGATCGCGTTCAAGGAGGCACCGCGCTCGATGTTCCCGCACAACTCCGGCGTCGGCTCCGCCGGTCCGGACCACCTGACCTTCGACCTGGCCGACGAGTCGCGGGTCTCGTTGTCGTTCTACGGCAAGCGACCGGGGCCGGGCATGCGGCTGGAGAAGCTGTCCATGCAGTTCTCGACACAGGAGACGGAGCGGGCCGGCGACGTCCTCGAGGCCTACGAGCGGCTGATCCTCGACGCGATGCGCGGCGACCACACGCTGTTCAACACTGCCGAGGGCATCGAGTCGCTGTGGGAGCGCTCGGCACTGCTGCTCGCCGACCCGCCGGAGGCCAAGCCGTACCCCGTCGGGTCGTGGGGTCCCAACGCGATCCACCAGCTCATCGCGCCGCACGCCTGGCGGCTGCCGTTCGAGCGGGTCTGGCGCGAGGCGAAGGTGCCCGAGGACACCTGAGCGGGTCCGCGCTCAGGCGGTGCCGCGGAGGGAGTGCAGCCAGGCCCGGGCGTCGCCGAACGCCTCGTCGCTCGTGTGCGGGGTGACGTGCACCGCGGTGCCGTGTGCCGCGGGGTAGCTGCCGAGGAACCGCACCTCCGCGCAGACCCGCTTCAGCCCGAGCAGCGCCTCGCCGACCCGCTCGTCGAGGACGTGCCCCTCGATGTCGACGGAGAAGCAGTAGGACCCCATCGACTCCTTGGTCGGCCTGGACTCCAGCCGCGACATGTTGATGCCGCGCACCGCGAACTGCTCCAGCAGCTCGAGCAGCCCGCCGGCGTGGTCGTCGCGCTGGAACAGCACCAGCGTGGTCTTGTCCGCGCCGGTCCGCTCGGGCAGCTGGCCGGGGCGCGAGACCAGCGCGAAACGCGTGACGGCGGAGCGGTTGTCCCCGATGTCCTCGGCCAGCACGTCGAGACCGCTGTTGCTCGCCGCGATGGGGGCGCACACCGCCGCCTCGTATGCCGCGTGCTCACCGGCCGCCTCGGCGCCGCCTTCCAGCCCGGTCGCTGCGGAGGCGGTGGACAGGGTCGGGACGTAGGTCGCCTCGGGGAGGTGTGACGCCATCCAGCCGCGGACCTGGGCCCAGGCGTGCGAGTGGGTGCCCACCGCACGGACCGAGCCCAGCGGCACACCGGGTCTGGCGGCCAGCACGAAGGTGATCGGGACGAGCACCTCGCCGGTGACCACCAGCGGGTCGCCGCTGGAGAGCGCGTCGAGGGTCGCGCTGACACCACCCTCGACGGAGTTCTCGATCGGCACCATCGCAGCATCGACCCCACCGGTACGCACGGCGTCGAGGGCAGCCTCGACGGAGGCGAACGGCACCTGGTCGTGCCCCTGCGCGGGCTCCCACGCGTGGAGCGCCATCTGGGTGAAGGTGCCCTCCGGCCCGAAGTAGCCGTAGCGGGTCATGGGCGTTCCTTCACGGTGCGAGCCACGGCGAAGGTCTGGGAGGCGGACACGGCAGCAGGCTATTGGTCGCCCGTGGATACAGTCGACGCGACATGGACTTCACCTTTGCGACCGCCGCGATCGTCTTCGGGGCGATCTTCTTCGTCGAGCTCCCTGACAAGACGTTCATCGCCACCCTGGTGCTGGCCACCCGGTTCCGCCCGCTGTTCGTGTGGATCGGCGTCTCGCTCGCCTTCCTGGTCCAGACCCTCGTGGCGGTCACGATCGGCGGCCTGCTCGCGCAGCTGCCCCGCCGGCCCGTCGAGGCGTTCGCCGCCCTGATGTTCCTCGTCGGCGGCATCATCCTGATCGCCGGCGCCAAGAAGGCCGACACCGAGGAGAAGGAGACCGAGGAGGAGTTCGCCCACAAGGGTGCGGCGACTGCGGTCGGGCTCAAGGCCGTAGCTGTGTCGTTCTCGATCCTGTTCCTCGCCGAGTGGGGCGACCTGTCACAGCTGCTGACCGCCTCGATGGTGCTGCGCTACCACGAGCCGGCGTCGGTGTTCGTCGGCGCGTTCGTGGCCCTCGCCACGGTCTCGGCGCTCGGCGCCCTGCTCGGTCGGGCGCTGCTGGCGCGGGTGCACCTGTCGGTCATCCGCCGGATCGGCGGCGCCGTCTGTCTGCTCCTGGCCCTGGTGACCGTCCTGCAGATCTTCGAGGTCATCGGCGCCTGAGCACGCCCGGCGGCGCGGACGACGTCCACGGCGGGCGTGCGAGAGCTGGCCCCGGTCAGCTCGTCGACGGAGCCTCAGCCGAGTGGTGCGGCTGTGGCGGCGTGCCGCGTGGCCGGCTGCCCGCCGTCCTCACCGGGGGTGGCGTCCGGTTCGCGCAGGTGCAGCGCCCACCACAGGAGGGCGAGCGCGCCGAGGCAGCCGAAGGTGTCGGCGTTCTGAAGGACCCGGCCGATCCAGCGCGGCCACTCGGGGTGGTTGAGCCAGGAGATGCCCCACCAGGGCAACCGGCACAGGAAGAACCCGGTGATGGCCGCAGCCGCCACCAGTCGCCGGCGGTCCCGCAGCGGCTCGGCGCCGAGCACGGCGAGGACGACGACGACCATCCAGTGCAGGTGGTGGATCCACGCGACCGGTGACAGCAGCACCGCCATGAGCCCGACGACCGCGACCTCGCTGACCGAGTCGCCGGCGCGATACGCACGCCGCGCCAGCTGGAACCCGATGACCCCCACCACCGCGATGCAGGCCAGCCACAGCACGGTGCCGGGGAGGCCCTGCGGCCCGACCCGCAGCAGGAAGCCGCGGATCGACTGGTTCGAGGTGCCGGCGTTGGGGCCCAGCCGCGCCGGGTCCTGCAGCGCCCCGCCCCAGAAGGCGAACGAGGCCCCCGGGAGCAGCACCCACGCGCCGAGGGTGACCGCAACGGCGCTCCCGACGGCTGTTGCCGCCTCGCGCCAGCGGCGGTTGACGAGGTAGTGGACCACGAAGACGCCCGGGGTGAGCTTGATCGACATCGACAGCCCGACCAGCACTCCCGGCGGCACCCGCCGCAGGAGGCCCGGCCGCGGCTGCCGCAGGTCCATGAGGCAGGCCAGCACCATGAACGCGTTGACCTGCCCAAAGCGGATGCCGTCGGACACCGGGTGCAGCCAGAGCATCGGTGCGGTCAGCAACGCCAAGGTGATCGGCGCAAGAGCGCGGGTGCGGTGGACCAGGCGCCACCCGGCATACCAGACGATCGCGACATTCGCCACGACCTGGGCGAGCGTCCACAACCAGCCAACCGCGCCGAACGGCACGAGTGCCAAGGGGATCGCGAGCACCGCAGCGAACGGCGGGTAGGTGAAGGGCAGCAGCTGGGGCGCCTCGGTCATGGCCGAGTAGATGGGGCGCCCGGCCAGTATCGATACCCCGGCCTGGCGGTACACCTCGACGTCGACCTGCCACTGGTCCAGCGGCCAGTAGACGAGGTAGCGAAGCACCGGGATTGCAGCCGCGGCGAGCACCAGCACAACGGCCAGCGACCAGCGCGCAGCCGGGGACCACGCCCCGACCACCCGGGCGGCCCGCTGTGCGGCGTCGCGCACCCGCAGCCAGCGGGCGCGCGAGGACGCGGGGGCCCGGGTCGTGGCGGTCACGCCCTCCATTCTTGCGTGCAGCCTGACCCGTAGCCTGTACGGGTGACCCGCCGCGCCCTGCTCGTGCTCGCCGGCCTGCTCGCGACCCTCACTGCGGTGCTGCTGCCCTCCACCGCCACCGCTGGCCCGCTGGCCACCGCAGCGACGACTCCGGCCACTGTGTCGGGCGGGGCCGTCAACCCTGCGGCAGCGACTCCCGGCCCGGTGATCCTCATCGGCACTGGCGGGATCACGTGGAGCGACGTCTCCCAGAAGGGCACGCCCTCGCTGTGGTCGTTCCTCACCGACGGCTCGACCGCCGCACTGTCCGTCCGCTCGGTCTTCACCAACACCTGCCCCATCGACGGCTGGCTGAGCTTGTCGGCCGGCAACCGGGCCGCCGCCCCCGGCCCGGGCAGGAACGGGGCACGCAGGACCACCGACCCCTGCCCGCCGACCCCCACCGTGGACATCGGCGTCGTGCCGGGATGGGACACCTACGTCCGCGCCGCCAACCGGCTCAAGTTCGACAGCACACCGGGCCTGCTCGGGGAGACGTTGGCCACCAGCGGCCAGTGCGTGCAGGCGATCGGCGCGGGCGCCGGCGTGGGCGCCGCCTACACCTCTGGCGCGGTGCCGAACTACGCGCCACTCGACACCGCGCAGCTCACCGGGCTGCTGTCCAAGTGCCGGGTGACCCTCGTCGACGTCGGGTCGCTGCGCGACCCGGCCGACCTGCCCGAGGGCGAGCAGCAGGCCGGGGCGGGCGCCCGGGCCGACCAGGTGGCCCAGATCGACCAGCGCATCGCCCAGGTCATGCAGGCCGCACCGAGTGGGTCCGACATCATCGTCGGCAGCCTGTCCGATGCCGGACGCAGTGAGCGGCTGCGGCTGGTCGCTGCGAAGGGGCCGCACTACGGCACCGGGACGCTCTACTCACCCTCGACCCGCCAGACCGGGCTGGTCCAGTCCGCCGACCTGACCGTCACCTTGCTCAAGGCAGGCGGGGTGCCGGTGCCCGACGGCCTCGGCGGAGCGGCCCTGCGACGGGTGGCGGGTGAGGGCAACTCCGACGAGAGCGCCCGCGAGCGGCTCCAGCACCTGGTCGACTTCGACGACGCGAGCCACGACGTGCACGCCCTGGTGCCACCGTTCTTCAACGCCGTCGTCTACACGCAGATCGCGATCTACCTGCTGGCCGCCATCGTGTGGCGCCGCGACTTCGGCACGCCCGACAAGCGGCTGCGCATGTTGCGCATCGTGCGACGCGTGGCCGTCATCGCAGCCGCCGTGCCCGCCGCGACGTTCCTGGCCAACCTGGTCCCGTGGTGGCGCTTCCCCGTCCCGATGATCGGGGTGGTGGCCTCCGTGGCGCTGTTCGTCGCGGTGATCGCAGGCGTGGCCCTGCTCGGTCCGTGGAGCCGACGGGTGACCGGGCCGCTCGCCGTGGTGTCGCTGGCGACCATCCTGGTCCTGGCCGTCGACGTCATCACCGGCTCACGGCTGCAGATCTCCTCGCTGATGGGGCTGCAGCCCGTGGTCGGCGGACGCTTCTACGGCATGGGCAACGTGACGTTCGCGCTGTTCGCCACGGCCGCACTGCTGCTGTGCATCGTGGCCTCCTCGCACTTCGTCCGGCGGGGCGACAACCGCGCCGGCGCCCTGGTGGCCCTCGCGATCGGGGTGGCCGCCGTCGTCGTCGACGGGGCGCCGGCCTGGGGCGCGGACGGCGGCGGCCCACCGGCCTTCCTCCCCGGCCTCGCCTACCTGGTCCTGGCGATCCTGGGCATCCGGATGACGTGGCGGCGCGGGCTGCTCATCGGCGCCGTCACCGTGGTCCTGTTCCTGCTGGTCGGCTTCCTCGACTGGCTGCGCCCCACCGAGAAGCGCTCGCACCTGGGTCGCTTCTTCGACTCCCTCATCCACGGCGGCGCGTGGGACATCGTGCTGCGCAAGCTGGACCAGAACATCGGCATCCTGTTCGGCAACTACCGCCTGGCCCTGCTCGTGCCGATCGCCCTGGTCTTCGTCATCTACGTCCTGGCCCGTCCGACCTCCTGGGGGTCGCGGTCCCTGCAGCGCTCCTACGACGCGGTGCCGACGCTGCGACCGGGGCTGATCGCGCTGCTGATCACGCTCACGATCGGCTTCGCGATCAACGACTCCGGCGTGGCGATCCCCGCCAACGGAGCCATCATCGCGGTGCCCCTGATCATCGCGGTGAGCGTGCGCGTGCTGGAGGACGAGTCGCGGACGAGCGCCTCCACCCGCCGGCTGCGACGAGGGTGAGCCACCCCCACACCAGCAGCACGGCATACGGCACCACGTCCTTGCGGACGAAGAGGGTGACCCGCTCGACCGCGGCGCTCATCCCATGGACCCGGCCCGGCACGTAGGCCACGGCCATCGCGCTGAGCCGCAGCAGCAGCACCGCGTCCAGCGAGCTTGCGGCCAGCACGGGCAGCGTCGCCCACGTCAGCAGGTCGTACCACGGCAGGGAGTACGGAGCGGCGAGGCTGTACGCGGTGCTGACCACGAACGTCCACCGCGCGGCCTGGCCCGTGGTGGTCGCGGGCGCGAGGCGTCGGGTCGCCCGGGCGAGGACCACGAGCATGACCAGCGCCAGCGCCACTGCGAGCCAGCTGACCAGGGTGCGCGTCGCACCCCCGCCGAGCGGGCCGACGAGCAGGCGGTAGAGCAGCCGCCACGGGGTGGCCAGCGAGATCGACCGCCG
>JAICSZ010000241.1 GCA_025936615.1 Pedococcus sp.
GCACGGCCTGCGCTTCGGCCCCGAGCCGGCCACCCACATGAACTGCACCCTCGGCGGCATGATCGGGAACAACTCCTGCGGCGCCACCGCCCAGCGCACCGGCAAGGTGTCGGAGAACATAGCCCGCCTCGAGGTGCTTCTCTACGACGGCACCCGGTTCTGGTGCGGTCCGACCAGCGACGAGGACTATGCGGAGCTCGAGCGGCACGGCGACCTGCGGGCGAGCATCTACCGGCGGATGCGCAGCCTCATCGACGCCAACGCCGACCTCGTCCGCGAACGCTTCCCCCAGATCCCAAGGCGTGTGTCGGGATACAACCTCGACAGCCTCCTCCCCGAGCACCACTTCGACGTGGCGCGGGCCCTGGTCGGCAGCGAGTCCACGCTCGTGACGGTGCTGCGTGCCGAGCTCCAGCTCGTGCCGGTCGTCGAGCACCGAACCCTCGTGGTGCTCGGCTACCCGGACATCGCGAAGGCCGCGGACGCGGTGCCTGCCATCGTCGAGCACGAGCCGATCGCGCTGGAAGGCTTGGACCACAAGCTGATCCGCGACAACGAGCTCAAGCACCTCAACGCCGACGCGATTCGCGAGCTGCCCGAGGGCACCGGCTACCTGATGGTGCAGTTCGGGGGTGAGACCACCGAGGAGGCCGACCGGCGGGCCGACGCCATGCTCAAGGCGCTCGAGCACACCGAGCACGACCCGGACGTGAAGTTCCTCGACGACCCCGCAGCCGAGCACCAGCTGTGGCTCGTGCGCGAGTCCGGACTGGCGGCGACCGCTCACGTGCCACACCACCCCGACACCTTCGAGGGGTGGGAGGACTCGGCGGTGCCGCCCGCGCGCCTCGGCGACTACCTGCGCGACCTGCGGGCCCTATTCGAGGAGTTCGGCTACGCGGGCGACACCGCGCCCAGCCTGTACGGCCACTTCGGCCAGGGGTGCGTGCACACCCGCATCCCGTTCGGCCTGTACTCCGCGGAAGGCGTGGCGACCTACCGCCGGTTCATGGAGCGCGCGGCCCGGCTCGTCACCGACTACGGCGGCTCGCTGTCCGGCGAGCACGGCGACGGCCAGAGCCGCGGTGAGCTGCTCGACATCATGTTCGGCGAGGAGGTCGTGCGGGTCTTCGAACAGCTGAAGGACATCTTCGACCCGGGCAACCGGATGAACCCCGGGAAGGTCGTTCGGCCGGCGCGGCTCGACGAACACCTGCGACTCGGCGCCCACTGGGTTCCCAAGCCGCTCGGCCGGTCCGAGTTCGCCTATCCCCTGGACGGCGGCTCGTTCGTCGAGGCGGCCAACCGGTGTGTCGGCGTCGGCCGGTGCCGCCAGAGCAGCCACCAGGCCGGCGCCGTCATGTGCCCCTCCTACCAGGCGACTGGCGAGGAGGAGCACTCCACCCGCGGGCGGGCGCGGCTGCTCTTCGAGATGCTCGACGGCCACCGCGACAGCCCGGTCACCGACGGCTGGCGCTCCACCGCGGTGCGGGACGCGCTCGACCTCTGCCTGTCCTGCAAGGGCTGCAAGACCGACTGCCCGACCAACGTCGACATGGCCACCTACAAGGCCGAGTTCCTCTCGCACCACTTCCGGCACCGGGTGCGTCCGCGCGCCCACTATTCCCTGGGCTGGCTCCCAGCAGTTGCGTATGCCGTGCACGGCCTCGGTCTTGCGGGCGCCGCGAACGCCGTGGGCGCCTCCCGCCTGGCCCCGGCGCTGGAGCACCTGGCCGGCGTGGAGCAGCGCGAGGTGCCGCGCTTCGCGCGGCGCACGTTCCAGCGGGACTGGGCCGACCGGCATACCGACCCTCCCGCCGGGCGACACGGCCGGGTGGTGCTGTGGCCCGACACGTTCACCAACCACTTCCACCCGCACATCGCCCGCGCCGCGGTCGAGGTCCTCGAGGGAGCCGGCTGGGAGGTGCAGGTCCCCAATGAGCCCTTGTGCTGCGGACTGACCTGGATCTCCACAGGCCAGCTCAGCACAGCGCGAAAGGCGTTGGCGCGCACCGCCGCTGCCCTGTGGCCCCACATCCGCGACGGCGCACTCGTGGTCGGCCTGGAGCCCAGCTGCACCGCCGTGTTCCGTAGTGACGGAACCGAGCTGCTGCCCGACAACAAGGAGGTCGCACGCCTCAAGGATGCGACGGTGACCCTCGCCGAGCTGCTCGACCGGCACACCCCCGGTTGGGAGGCGCCGCGGCTGGGCAGCGGCGTCGAGGACGGACGCGACGGAGTGGCGCAGATGCACTGCCACCAGCACGCCGTGCTCGGGTGGGAGTCGGAGGCGCGGGTGCTGGAGGCGATGGGGCTCAACGTGCCCGCCCTGGAGTCCGGCTGCTGCGGCCTGGCCGGCAACTTCGGGTTCGAGCCCGGACACCTCGAGGTGAGCCGTGCGGTGGCCGAGAACGCGCTCCTGCCGGCCCTTCGGGAGCTGCCCCGCGACGCACTCGTGCTCGCGGACGGCTTCAGCTGCCGCACCCAGATCCACGAGCTCGCCGAGGGCCGGCGCAGCCACCACCTTGCCGAGGTGCTCGCCCAGGCCCAGCGGCGCACGCAGCCCGAAGGAGCACACGCATGAGCGCCGCAGTCCGCCCCGAGACCCCCGTCGAGGAGGTCGTCGCGCGAGCCTGGACCATCCCGACCGACGCCCCGGAGGCAGATGGCACCACCGCCTGGGACGCCACGACGATGTGTGTGGTCACGGCACGCTGCGCCGACGTGGTCGGCACCGGCTGGACCTACGGTCCGGCCGCCTGTGCGCAGCTCGTGAACGACCAGCTCGGGACCGTGGTCGCCGGCCTGGACGCCATGGACCCCACGAGGGCGTTCGGCGCGATGGTGGCCGCGGTCCGCAACGACACCCGGACTGGTGTTGCCGGCTATGCGGTCTCGGCGGTCGACGTGGCGCTGTGGGACCTCAAGGCGCGCCTGCTCGGCCTGTCCCTCGCCGACCTGTTCGGCCTGGTCCGCGACCGGGTCCCGGTCTACGGCAGTGGCGGCTTCACCAGCTACGACCACGAGCAGCTCGTCGCCCAGCTCAAGGGCTGGACCGAGGGCCAGGGCATGACCATGGTCAAGATCAAGATCGGCGAGAGCTGGGGCCGCGCGGAGGGCAGGGACCTGCAGCGCATCGCCCAGGCCCGGCAGGCCGTCGGCCCAGACGTCGAGCTGTTCGTCGACGCCAACGGCGCGTACACGCTCAAGCAGGCCCTGCGGGTGGCCACGCGGACAGCGGAGCACGACCTGCGGTGGTTCGAGGAGCCGGTGAGCTCCGACCACCTACACGACCTCGCGCTCCTGCGGGGGCTGGTGGCTCCGGAGGTGGCGGCCGGCGAGTACTCCGGCGACCTCTTCGCCACCCGGAGGCTGTGCGAGTCGGGGGCCGTCGACTGCCTGCAGGTGGACGCCACACGGTGCGGTGGCTACACCGGCTGGCTGCGCGCGGCAGCCGTCGCCGCGGCATACGGCCTGCAGGTCTCGGCCCACTGCGCCCCCAACCTCCACGCGCCCGTCGTCGGTGCCGCGACGAACGCCCGCCACATGGAGTGGTTCCACGACCACGCGCGCATCGAGGCCGCCGTCCTGGACGGTGCCCTGGACCCGGCCGGCGGCTGGGTCGAGCCGGACCGCTCGGCCCCCGGTCACGGCTACGTCTTCCTGCCGGAGCGTGCCGACGAGCTGGCCGGCCGCAGGCCCGCCTGACCGCGGCTCCTCAGCACCAGCCCGGCGTGTGCCGGGCGCACCGGCCGGGGTCGCGGACCACGTGGCCGTGAATCGCGGTGCGGCACAGTGCCCGCAGCGACGTGCGCAGGACGACTGCCGCGACGACCAGCCAGATGGCCAGTGCGACCGGCTGCGGCCGCTCCGGCTGTGGCGGGGGCGGGTAGCCGCCGGCAGCCAGGCCCGCAGACTGCTCGAAGTGGTTGCTGGGGCCCGGGAACATCGACTCGTCCACGAGGTAGGAGACGGGCAGCAGTGCGATGCCGCCCACCGCGGTGAGGACCGCCCACTGGTCCGCGTGGCGCGACTCGTGCCTGGCCAGCGCAGCTGCCTGGGCGCGCGTCAGGTCGGGACGTACAGCAGTCAGGAAGACGTCACCGATGGTGCTGCCCCCGGTCAAGCGCGCCTCCGGCACGAAGGCAAGCGTCATCGCCGGCTGCCAGACGCCGCACAGGGTCTCGCCCCGCATCCTGGCCCAGCCCACCGCGAGACCGCTCGCGGGAGCGGTGAGGACCGCACGGAGCCTCGGCGGGGTGGGCACGGCGGGGCTGGTCCCGCCCTCGAGGTAGCCACCGCTCGCGATCGAGCCTGCCGCAGGACACGCTGGTACCGCCGCGTCGCCGGCCAGCCGCACGCCCGTGCCGACGACGGTCAGCAGTGCGAGCACGCCGGCTGCGGCCCCCCACCACCGCAGCCGCCTGGAGCACACGGTGCACCCCAGTTGCCGACGTCGCACGAGGAGCAGGGCGGC
>JAICSZ010000198.1 GCA_025936615.1 Pedococcus sp.
CGATGCCCGGGTTGGAATGGGCGTCCTTGAAGTCGACCCAGGCGAAGTTGCACGCACCTGACTCCTGGGGGGTGCAGGCCTGGACGGTGTGCCAGGCCGACCGGATCTGCAGACCAGTGATGACCAGGTAGATCGCCATCAGGCCCAGGACGGCGAGACCGAGCAGGATTGTGGTGCGGTGGCGCCGCCAGGTGACCCAGCCGAGCCTGCGCCAGGGAAGGGGGCGGTTGGCGCCGGCTGGTGCCGCGGCGAGGCTGGTTGCACTCATCGGACGGACTCCAGGCCCGCGGATCGGTGGGGCTGGGCGTCTTCCCGCAGGTAGGCCATGGTCAGCTCCTCGAGGCTGACGGGTCGGGACTCCCAGCCGAGTGGGGTCGAGCCGTTCGCCGGCGTTGCGACCAGCAGGTGCTGCTGGGCTCCCGCGCTGGTGTGCTGGACCGCTCGCCACCCGGGGTCCGGTGGCCGATCCGTCGGGCCGGTGACGAGCCTGTGGGTGCCGAGCAGGTACTCCACCGAGCCGTCGACCCGCACCCGACCGCGTGAGATCAGGACCAGATGATCGGTCACTCGTTCGAGCTCGGACAGGACGTGCGAGGAAAGCAGGACCGAGACGCTGTCCTCCGCCATGGCCGCCATCACCGTCGACATGAAGTCGTGGCGGGCGAGGGGGTCCAGCGAGGCGGTGGGCTCATCAAGGACAAGGAGCCGTGGACGGCGAGCGAGCGCAAGGGTCAACGCCAGCTGGGCCCGCTGACCGCCCGAGAGCTTGCCAGCCTTCCTGCCGGGCGCAATGTCGAGGTCCTGAAGGCGTCGCCGCGCATAAGCCCCGTCGAAGTCTCGATTCAGGTCGCGGGTCATGTGGATCATCTCGGCGGCCGACAGGTGCCGGTACAGGGGTGTGTCCTGGGCGACGAAGGCGACGCCGTCCAGTGCCGCGAGGGAGCCGGCCGGCGCCCCACCCAGCACGGTCACCTCGCCGGTCGTCGGTGCGGCCAGGCCAACGACGAGGTTGAGCAGCGTGCTCTTGCCGGCTCCGTTCGGGCCGACCAGGGCGATGAGCTGGCCCTCGGGGAGGCTGAGCGAACATTGCCGCAGGGCGGTCACTCGGCCGTACTGCTTGCCCAGCCCGCGGGTCTCGATGATGTTCATGCGGCCCCTCCAGCGCGGCGCTGGGTGCGCTCCGCGCCGCGGGCATCCGACCCGCGGCGCTCAGCAAAATCCCGCAGGGTGCTCGAGAACAGGGCGACAACCCCGTCCTGGTCCAGGCCCGAGGCGTCCGCGTCCGAAAGCCAGGCCAGCAATGTCTTCCGCAGCCCGGCCAGGCCGGCAAGGTCGATCTGGTCCAGTGCCCCCTCGATGAACGTCCCCTGGCCGGGTCGTCCGGCTGTCAGCCCCTTGCTCTCCAGGTCGCGGTAGGCCTTGAGCACCGTGTTCGGGTTGATCGCAAGCTCCGCGACGACCTCGCGCACCTTGGGCAGCTGGTCGCCCTGCTTGAGGTAACCCAGGCGCAGTGCGTGCTCGACCTGCTGCACGAGCTGGAGATACGTCGGGACACCGGACCCGGGATCGAGCGTGAACGCGATCGGAGACGTGCGCTCGACCGCCACCGCATCACCCTGTTTATCTATCCCCATAGTTAAACAGTAAAGGGTGTCGCGGGGTCAGGCAAGTGCGCGACGATTCGTTCAGGTTCCGGCGTTCACGCGCGACAGGTTCACAGGCCGCGACGGCCGCGCCTTGTTCAGAGCGTCCGGGGGTGGGTGCCGCCCTCGTGTGCGAGGTGGCTGGCCGGCTCGAGCTGGAACGTCGAGTGCTCGACGTCGAAGTGCCCGTGCAGGCACTCCTGCACCGAGTCGAGCAGCTGGGGCGCATGTCCGTCACGGAAGCAGGTGTCGTCCACGACGAGGTGCGCCGAAAGCGTGGGCAGGTCGGAGGTGACCGTCCACACGTGCAGGTCGTGGACGTCGTGCACGTGGTCGACGCGCAGCAGGTGCGCGCGCACCTCGTCGAGGTCGAAGTCCTTCGGCGCGGCCTCGAGCAGCACCCGCGCCGAGTCGCGCAGCAGCCCCCAGGCTGCGTACACCATGAGCGCGACGACGAGGAGGGACGCCACCGGGTCGGCCGGCGTCCAGCCGAGCGTCAGGATCAGGACCGCCGCGACGGCCGTCCCGATGAAGCCGTAGAGGTCGGTGAGGATGTGCTGGTAGGCGCCCCGAACGTTCAGGCTGGCGCGGTTCGCCCGAGCCAGCAGCCAGGCGGCCGCAACATTCACGGCGATCCCGACCAGGGCGACCACGAGCACCGGGCCGCCCTCCACCTCCGGTGGCGAGAGCAGCCGGCGTACCGCCTCGACTGCCACGATGCCGGCCACCACGAGCAGCGTGACGCCGTTGCCCGCCGCCGAGAGGATCTCGGCCCGCTTCCACCCGAACGTCCACGCGCCGCGGGCCGGCCGCGCCGCCAGGCGGATCGCCCACAGCGCCGCAGCGATCGCCCCCACGTCGGAGAGCATGTGCCCGGCGTCGGACAGCAGCGCCAGCGACCCGGATGCCAGCGCCGTGACCACCTCGGCAACCATGAAGAGCGCGAGCAGGACGAGCGCGCCCCACAGGTACCGGCGGTCCGCGTCCGTGGTCACCACGTGCGAGTGGCCGACCTCTTCGGCGTGGGTGCTCGGCATAGCGGGATCGTCTCACTCCATTGACGCGGCACGGAGCCGCGGCACAGCGGCCACGCAGCGCGGCGGGTTCAGGGGGAAGCCAGCAACGCGGCATACCGGTCGAGGTCGACGTTGCCACCGGAGATGACCACGCCCACGCGCTTGCCCGCCAGCCCGGGCGCGAGCTGGCGCAGGCCCGCGAGGGCCAGGCAGCCGGTTGGCTCCGCCACGACCTTGAGCGTCGAGGCGAGCACCCGCATCTCAGCCACCAGTGCGTCGTCGCTGACCGTCAGGATGTCGGTCACGCGCTCGCGGATGACGGGGAAGGTCAGCTCGCCGAGGTGCTGGGTCTGGGCGCCGTCGGCGATGGTGCGCGGCGAGTCGATGTGCACGATGCGTCCGGTCCGCAGCGACTGGCGGCCGTCGTCACCCGCCTCGGGCTCGACGCCATAGACTGCGCAGCCCGGCGCGAGCTCGCCTGCGGCCAGCAGTGATCCGGACAGCAGGCCGCCACCACCGAGCGGCACGAGCAGGGCGTCGAGGGGTCCGGTCTCCTCGAACAGCTCGAGCGCCGCGGTCCCCTGGCCGGCGATGATGTCAGGGTGGTCGTACGGCGGGACGACCGTCGCCCCCCGATCCTCCGCAATGGCGCGCCCGATCTTCTCGCGGTCCTCGGTGTATCGGTCGTACGTCACCACCCGCGCGCCGTACCCCTGGGTGGCCGCGACCTTGCTCTCGGGGGCGTCGAGCGGCATGACGATGGTCGCCTCGATGCCGAGGAGCTGCGCGGCGAGCGCGACGGCCTGCGCGTGGTTGCCGGAGGAGTAGGCGACGACCCCGCCCCGGCGCTGCTCCTGCGTGAAGCAGGACAGGGCGTTGAACGCGCCACGGAACTTGAACGCGCCCACCCGCTGCAAGTTCTCGCACTTGAGGAACGCGTGCAGTCCCAGCTGCTCGTCCAGCCGCCGGGAGGTGAGCACCGGTGTGCGGTGGGCAGTCCCGCGCAGCCGCTCGGCTGCCGCGCGGACGTCGTCGACGGTGGGCATGGTGCCCAGCCTATGGAGGTATGCCGCGTGGCTGGGTCTGCGCGTGACTGCCTGGTCACCAGGCGGGCGACTACGAGCTTCCAAGCGGGAGCCTCAAAGCCGGGCAGAGCGGGTTCGGGCCCGGCGACCTCGAAGGCCTGCGTCGCCTGGGCGGTGGGCCGTGCTTCTCCACGTGAACCAACCCACGCGAACGGCCAGACCCGGCACCATCGCCGCGGCCAGGATGACGTAGCGGGGGCCACCGAGCGGTACCGCACGCGTCTGGATGCGACCACGCCCTGCGCGGCCGACGGCGGGGGTCCGAACGTCCGAATCCGCGACGTAGGTGCAGGTCAGCGGCGCAAACCGACCTACACTCGCGCCGTGTTGCAGGGGCAGCAGGGGGCGGCCACGAGTGCCGCGAAGAGGGGGCGGAGCCGTCGCCGCGCCACGCCCGGCGGGCGGGCCGCGCGCGCCCGTCACGGCCTCGCGCCCACCGCGCTCGGCTGGGCCGTCGGGCTGCTGACGACGCTGCTGATCCTCGGCACGCCCTACCTCCTCTTCGCCTACCACAGCCCCGAGCTGCACCTGGTCCTCGACTCGGTGGACGCCTGCACCGCCGTCCTGCTCTCCTACCTCGTCTACGGGCGCTTCGTGCGCAGCCGCCGGCTCCAGGACCTGCTGCTCGCCGAGGGCCTGGCGGTGCTGGCCGTCGCCGGGCTGGTGCTGAACCTCCTGCTCGAGCTCGCCGCGTCCTGGGTGCCCGAGCGCCTCGACGTGTGGCTGCCGGTGCTGCTGCGCACCCTCGGCGCGGTGCTCGTCATGGCGGGTGCGCTCACCCCCGACCGGGTCCTCACGGGTGCCTGGCGCCGCACAGCCCATGTCGCGACGTGGCTGCTGGTCGGCGCCGCCGTGGTGGCCCTCTGGCTGGCGCACGACCGCCTCCCCGAGGCCCTCTCCCAGAGCCCGCCGAGCTCGGCGCAGCACCCGGTCATCACCGGTCACCCCGCTCTCATCGCCGCGCAGGTCGCCGGCGCCGCCTGCTTCCTGGTCGCCTCGCTCGCCTTCGCCGGGCGCTCCCGCCGACGTCCGGACGAGCTGCTGCGCTGGCTCGGACCCGGTTGCGCCCTGGTGGGATTCGCGCGGCTGAGCTATGCCCTGTTCCCCTCGCTCTACAGCGGGTGGCTCTACACCGGGGACGTGCTTCGCACCACCGGCTACCTCGTCCTGCTGCTCGGCGCCGCCCGCGAGATCCACCACTACTGGTCCGCCCAGTCCCGCGCGGCGGTCCTCGAGGACCGGCGGC
>JAICSZ010000483.1 GCA_025936615.1 Pedococcus sp.
AGCTGAAGCTGCACCAGTGCGGTCTGCCCAAGCAGATGGCGCTGGAGCTGTTCAAGCCGTTCGTGATGAAGCGGCTGGTCGACCTCAACCACGCGCAGAACATCAAGAGCGCCAAGCGGATGGTCGAGCGCGCCCGCCCGGTCGTGTGGGACGTGCTCGAGGAGGTCATCACCGAGCACCCGGTGCTGCTCAACCGGGCGCCCACCCTGCACCGCCTCGGCATCCAGGCGTTCGAGCCCCAGCTCGTCGAGGGCAAGGCCATCCAGATCCACCCGCTCGTGTGCACGGCGTTCAACGCCGACTTCGACGGTGACCAGATGGCCGTGCACGTCCCGCTGTCGGCGGAGGCCCAGGCCGAGGCCCGGATCCTCATGCTCTCGAGCAACAACATCCTCAAGCCGGCCGACGGCCGCCCGGTGACCATGCCGACCCAGGACATGATCATCGGCCTCTTCCACCTCACCTCCGAGGTGGAGGACGGCGTCGGCACCGGCCGGGTGTTCTCCTCGGTCGCCGAGGCGCGGATGGCCTTCGACGCGGGCGTGCTCCTGCTCGGGAGCAGGGTCCGGATCCGCCTCGAGGACATCGTGCCCACCGCCGGCACCGAGGTGCCGGAGGGCGTCGAGCCCGACGAGCAGGGCCGTGTGCCCTCGCTCCTCGTCGAGACGACCCTCGGCCGCGCCCTGTTCAACCAGGCGCTGCCGGTGGACTACCCGTTCGTCAACGCGGTCGTCGACAAGAAGCGGCTCTCCGCGATCGTCAACGACCTCGCCGAGCGCTACACCAAGGTGCAGGTGGCGGCCTCGCTGGACGCGCTGAAGGAGTACGGCTTCCACTGGGCGACCCGCTCGGGCACGACGGTGGCCATCTCCGACGTCGTCACGCCGCCGCGCAAGGTCGAGATCCTCGAGGGCTACGAGACCAAGGCCACCAAGGTCCAGACCCAGTACGAGCGCGGCCTCATCACCGACGACGAGCGCCGCCAGGAGCTCATCGAGATCTGGACGCAGGCCACCAACGAGATCGCCAAGGAGATGGAGGCCAACCTCCCGGCCACCAACACCATCTACCGGATGGTCTCCTCGGGTGCCCGTGGAAACTGGATGCAGCTGCGGCAGATCGCCGGCATGCGTGGCCTGGTGTCGAACCCCCGTGGTGACATCATCCCGCGCCCGATCCGTGCGAACTTCCGTGAGGGCCTGTCGGTGCTCGAGTTCTTCATCTCGACGCACGGCTCCCGCAAGGGCCTGGCCGACACGGCGCTGCGGACCGCCGACTCGGGCTACCTCACCCGCCGCCTCGTGGACGTCTCCCAGGACGTCATCATCCGCGAGGACGACTGCGGCAGCGAGCGCGGCCTGAAGATGCCGATCGCCCAGCGGCTCACGGACGGCACCCTCGTGGAGCACGACGACGTCGAGACCTCGGTCTACGCGCGCACGCTCGCCGAGGACGTCGTCAAGGACGGGCAGGTGCTGGCGGAGGCCGGCATCGACCTCGGTGACGTCGTCATCGACGCGCTCGTCGCGGCCGGTGTCGAGGAGGTCAAGGTCCGCTCGGTCCTGACCTGCGAGTCGCGGGTCGGCACGTGCGCCCGCTGCTACGGCCGCTCCCTGGCCACCGGCAAGCTCGTGGACATCGGCGAGGCCGTCGGCATCATCGCGGCCCAGTCGATCGGCGAGCCCGGCACCCAGCTGACGATGCGCACCTTCCACACCGGTGGTGTGGCCGGTGACGACATCACCCAGGGCCTGCCGCGTGTCGTCGAGCTGTTCGAGGCCCGCACCCCCAAGGGCGTGGCCCCGATCGCCGAGGCCACCGGCCGGGTCACCGTCGAGGACACCGACAAGACCCGCCGGATCACCCTGACGCCCGACGACGGCTCCGAGGAGCACGCCTACCCC
>JAICSZ010000458.1 GCA_025936615.1 Pedococcus sp.
ATTCTGCCTTGTCCGTCCGGGTGCGCGACGATGGGGCGATGGTGACGAGCGACGCGGACCTCGACGGGGAGGTCCTCACGGGCGACCTGAGTGGGCAGTCTGCGGCAAATGCCCGGTTCCTCGAGTGCACCTTCCAGCGGTGTGACCTGACCGAGCTGCGTGCGCCTCGGGCCCGGTTCAGCGACTGCGGCCTGTATGCCGTGCACGGAGCGGGCGTGGACCTCGCCGAGTCGACGTGGCAGGACTGCGTGGTCCAGGGGGCGCGGCTGGGGGCGGTCCAGCTCTATGGCGCGGAGCTGCGCCGGGTGCGGTTCGAGGGGTGCAAGATCGAGTTCCTCAACCTGCGTGGCGCAACGCTCGTCGACGTGCAGCTGGTGGACTGCCAGCTCCTGGAGCCGGACCTCGCCGAGGCCGCCCTGAACCAGGTGTCGTTCGAGGGCTCGCGGGTGGTGACACCGGACTTCGGCCGGGCGCGGATGAGCGACGTCGACCTGACCAGCGCCGACCTGGTCGCCCCGCGGGGCCTGGCCGGGCTGCGCGGCGCGACCATCTCCCCGCTCCAGCTCATCGACCTCGGCCCCGCCCTGGCCGCCGAGCTCGGGATCGTCGTGGCGGACTAGCCCTTGGCCTCGTTGCCCTGCGAGAGCCGCACCCTCACCGCCGGGCTGCCCTCGTCCTTCAGCTCGAAGCCGCCGGTGTTCTTGAGCAGCTTGGTCAGGGTTGACGCTCCGTAGTCGCTGGGGTTGAACGACGCCCTCGGCCCGAGCTGGACGCGCACGGCCTGGATCCGCGCCCAGCCGTCCTTGCCCTGCGCTGCGGCGACGGCCTTGCGCAGGCGGTCCCCGACCTCGGTCGTGGCCGGGACACCCGAGGGCGCCTCGACCTTGGTGCGGGCCCGGATCGGCGTGAACTTCGTGCACGCGTCGCGGAACGGCTTGGGGGTCTTGGCGTTTCCGTACCCGTAGACGTCGACGCCGTGCTCGCGCAGGTGCATGACGAGCGGCGTGAAGTCGGCGTCGGAAGACACGATCGCGAACGCGTCCGGCCGCTCCGTGTCCAGCAGCGAGACCGCTTCGATGACCAGGGCCATGTCGGTGGCGTTCTTGCCCTTGGTGTAGCCGAACTGCTGGACCGAGCGGATCCGCTCACTGCGCAGCAGCGGCTCCCACCGCTTGAGCCGGGCGTCGAACCAGTCGCCATACGCCCGACGGATGCTCACGTCGCCGAACGTCTCGAGGCTGGTGATCGCCTCGGTGACGCCCTCGCGGGTGACGTTGTCAGCGTCGATGAGCATCGCGATCCGTGCACGTGGGTCCATGGGACGCAACGTACGGCACGCGGGCGCCGACCGCCCGTAGTCTCCTGCCGTGCCCCTCCTGCTGGACCTGACCCCGTTACGGGTCAGCCCGGCATACCGACGCCTGTATGCCGGGTTCAGCCTCTCCAACGTCGGCTCCCAGCTGGCGGTGGTCGCCATCGGGCTCCAGGTGTACGACCTGACCAGGTCGACCGCGGCCGTGGGGGTCGTGGGGCTGTGCGCGCTGGTGCCGCTGGTCGTCATGGGCCTCTATGGCGGCACCCTGGTCGACCACTTCGACCGCCGGTTCGTCGGGCTGGTTGCGCAGTCGGTGGCGTTCGTCTCGAGCATCCTGTGCGCACTGCAGGCGTGGCTGGGCAACACCCAGGTGTGGGTGCTGTTCGCGCTGGTGGCGCTGTGGAACGGTGCGTTCGCGGTGTCCTCGCCGGCGCGCAGCTCGATCTACCCGCGCATCCTCGGGCGAGAGCTGCTGCCTGCGGCCAACGCGCTGTCCGTGTTCGCGATGAACACCTCGCTCACCGTCGGGCCCCTGCTGGCCGGGTACCTCGTGGACTGGGGCGGGTTCAAGGTCGCCTTCACGACCGACGCGGTGATCAGCGTCGCGGCACTGTGGGGCCTGGCCGGTCTGCCGCCGCTGCCACCGGAGGCGGCCGAGGACGGCGTGGCCGCCACCCGGCCGGGCTTCCGGTCGGTCCTGGACGGGCTGTCCTTCCTGGCCATGCGGCCGAACGTGCGGATGACGTTCCTGTCCGACATCTGCGCCATGGTGCTCGCCCAGCCCAGGGTGCTTTTCCCAGCCGCCGGGATCGTGATCTTCGGTGGCGGCGCGAGGACGGTGGGGGAGCTCAGCGCGGGGGCGGCGGTCGGCGGGATCGTGGCGATGGCCTTCTCCGGCCGGCTCGGGCAGATCCGTC
>JAICSZ010000425.1 GCA_025936615.1 Pedococcus sp.
CCACCTGTCGGGGTAGCCGACCTTGGGCCGGAAGGCGTCGAGCTTGGCCAGCGCCTCGGCGCGGGTCTGCTCGCCCATCCAGTCGAGCCCCTCGAAGGAGCGGCGGAACGCCTCGACGAGGTTGTCGACCAGCTGCAGCATCCGCTCCTTGGCCGCAGGCGGGAAGAACTGCTCCGCGTAGAGCCGGCCCGCGGCCTCCCCGATGCACGCCTCGACGAGCCCGACGCCGCGCTTCCACCGCGCCTTGTTCTCGGGCAGGCCGGAGACGACCCGGCCCGTGAAGTCGAACTCGGCGTCGACGAACTCCTCACTGAGCAGCGGCGCGACCGAGGAGACCAGGTGGAACGCGAGCCACGCCTTCCAGTCCTCCAGCGGCACCTCGTCCACGGCGGCGGAGAGCGCGTCGAGGTAGTCCGGCTGCCCGACCACGACCCTGTCGAACGCCTTCTGGGCGCCGAGGCCGTCGACCCAGGCTGCCCACGGCACCTTCGGCGCGCGGGCCTCGAGCTCGGCGCGGGTGTGTGGGTTGTAGCTCTTGAGGGCGTCACGGGTGGTCACGTTGTCCCAGTGGTGCGCCGCGAGGCGCGTCTCGAGCGCCAGCACGCGCGCCGCCGGCGACCCCTCTGCCGGGTCGCCGTCGCCGACGCCGGCCAGCTGGAGCATGCGAGCCAGGTGGGGCAGGTATGCCGCGCGGACGGCTTCGTGCCGCTCCTCGCGGTAGTAGGACTCGTCCGGCATGCCGAGGCCCGACTGGGCGAGGTAGAGGATGTACTCCTCGGGGTTCCTGGCATCGGGAGCGACCCCGAGGTCGAGGGCGCCGGGGACGCCCTGGCGCTGGAGGCGCCCGAGCAGGCCGAACAGCGCCTCGGAGGAGTCCAGCGCGGCCACCGCGGCGAGGTCGGCGTCAATCGGCGTGCGGCCGAGGCGCTCGACGGTCTGGGTGTCCATGAACGAGCGGTAGAGGGCGCCCACCTGTCGTGCGGGCGAGCCCTCGGGGGAGTCCTCCGCAGCAGCGGCCGCCTCCTCGATCAGGTGGCGCACCCGCTCGTCCGACTGCTCGCGCAGCATGTCGAAGGTGCCGTAGCGGCCCCGGTCGGAGGGGATCTGCGTCTCCCGGACCCAGGTGCCGTTGGCGTAGCCGAACAGGTCGTCCTGCGGGCGGATCGACTCGTCGCGGTGACCGGGGATGATGCCGGACCTCATGGGTTCTCCTTCGCTGCGTGGCACGGGCTCGGGACCAACCCTGCCACGTCGGGATCCGGGGGCTTCGGGGAGTGTGGAAAGATCGGGGCACCGCCACGCCCCACACCCGACCCGAGGAGCCGCCGTGACCGCTGCGCCCCAGCAGACCACCGCAGACGGGCGGCTCCACGACCACCGCCGGGTGCTCCTCAAGCTCTCCGGAGAGGTCTTCGGGGGTGGCAAGGTCGGGCTGGCTCCCGACGTGGTGCGCGCCGTGGCCAAGCAGATCGCCCAGTCGGTCCGTGAGGGCATCCAGGTCGCCGTCGTGATCGGCGGTGGCAACTTCTTCCGGGGCGCCGAGCTCCAGCAGCAGGGGATGGACCGCACGCGGGCCGACTACATGGGGATGCTGGGCACGGTGATGAACTGCCTGGCGCTGCAGGACTTCCTCGAGCACGAGGGCGTGGAGACGCGGGTGCAGACCGCGATCGCCATGGGGCAGGTCGCCGAGCCCTACATCCCGCGCCGCGCCATCCGCCACCTCGAGAAGGGTCGCGTGGTGATCTTCGGTGCCGGCGCCGGCATGCCGTTCTTCTCCACCGACACGGTGTCGGCGCAGCGGGCCCTGGAGATCAAGTGCGACGCCGTCCTGATGAGCAAGAACGGCGTCGACGGCGTCTACGACTCCGACCCGCGCACCAACCCCGGTGCGCGCAAGTACGACGAGATCACCTACTCCGAGGCGCTCCAGAAGGGGCTGCGGGTGGTCGACGCGGCCGCGTTCAGCCTGTGCATGGAGAACAAGCTGCCGATGGTGGTGTTCGGCATGGAGGGCGACGGCAACGTCGTCCGGGCGCTGCGTGGTGAGAGGATCGGGACGCTGGTCAGCCCCGGCTGACCGCGAGGTGGGCCGCGCACGCGGGCCGGCCACGCGGCATACGCCAGGGAGACCACTCAACGAGCGGGGCGCACGCGGTGACGCCCAGAAGGAGCGGACATGATTGACGACAGCCTCCTCGAGGCCGAGGAGAAGATGGAGAAGGCGGTCGAGGTCGCCAAGGAGGACTTCGCCGGGATCCGTACCGGGCGGGCGACTCCTGGCATGTTCAACAAGCTCCTCGTGGACTACTACGGCGCTCCGACCCCGTTGCAGCAGCTCGCCTCGTTCCAGACGCCGGAGGCACGCACCATCCTCATCACGCCGTTCGACAAGTCGGCCATGCACGAGATCGAGAAGACGCTGCGCGACTCCGACCTCGGCGTCAACCCGAGCAACGACGGCAACGTCATCCGCTGCGTGCTGCCGTCCCTCACCGAGGAGCGGCGCAAGGACTACATCAAGCTGGCCCGCCACAAGGGTGAGGACGCCAAGGTCTCCATCCGCAACATCCGCCGCCGG
>JAICSZ010000210.1 GCA_025936615.1 Pedococcus sp.
CGCCCTGACTGGACGCCAGTCGCGACCCGCATCCGCGATGAGGCCACCGACGACTGGGACGACAAGGTCGCCGTCGAGCGGCTCGAGGACGCCGGCGTGCGCTTCGTCCGCGGCCACGGCCGCCTCGCCGGTGAGCGCACCGTGGAGGTCGACGGACAACGGTTCGTGGCAGCCAAGGGCGTGGTGCTCAACCCCGGGACGGCGCCCGCCGCGCCGCCGATCGAGGGCCTCGCCGACACCCCGTTCTGGACCAACCGCGACGCCGTCCGCGTCGAGACCCTGCCGGCGTCCTTGGCGGTCATCGGGGGCGGCGCGATCGGCGCCGAGATGGCGCAGGCGTTCTCCCGCTTCGGTGTGCACGTGACAGTGCTCGAGGTCGCGGACCGGATCCTCGCACCCGAGGAGCCTGAGTCCAGTGCGCTGCTGACCGAGGTGTTCGGCCGCGAGGGCATCCAGGTGCTGGCCGCGGTGAAGATCGAGGCGGTCGGCTACGAGGACGGCCGGTTCTCGATCCGCATGGGCGAGCAGACCGTCGAGGCCGACAAGCTGCTGGTCGCGGCCGGTCGCCGGCCCAACCTGTCCGACCTCGGTCTGGACACCGTCGGTCTCGACGGCACCGCGAGGGTCGTCGAGACGGACGAGCACCTGCGGGCCGGCGACGGCCTGTGGGCGATCGGCGACGTCACCGGCAAGGGCGGGTTCACGCACCTGTCGATGTACCAGTCGGCCATCGCCGTGCGGGACATCCTCGGCCGCGAGGGCCCGGCGGCGGAGTACCACGCCGTCCCCCGCGTCACCTTCACCGACCCCGAGGTCGGCTCGGTCGGCCTGACGGAGAAACAGGCCCGCGACGCCGGGCTTGCCGTGCGCGTCGGGTACACCGACCTCGCCAGCTCCACACGAGGCTGGATCGCCAAGGCGGAGGGCCTCGTCAAGCTCGTCGAGGACGCCGACCGTGGCGTACTCGTCGGGGCGACCTCGGTCGGGCCCAGCGGCGGCGAGATCCTGTCGATGCTCACCACGGCGGTCCACGCCCAGGTGCCGACCGCGACGCTGCGCTCGATGATCTACGCCTACCCGACGTTCCACCGGGCCGTCGAGGACGCGCTGCGCGACCTCGCTGCGAAGTAGCCCGGCTCGCTAGCGTCTGCGGAGTTGCCCACCAGCGGGGCAAAATCGCAGACGCAACGCAAAGGCGACTCGCCACGTCTGCGGAGTTGCCCACCAGCGGGGCAAAATCGCAGACGCAAGCGAGGGAGGGAGGGAGCAGGATGGGGACCCATGGCCCGTGACCCGGTCGAGGTGCTCGACGAGCGCGCCCAGGCACCGGCCCACACCACCGCCTACGGCACCGACCCGGCGCAGGTCTACGACGTCCGCCTCCCGTCCGCGGACGCGCCCCGCCGCGACCTCGCCGTCGTCGTCGTCCACGGCGGCTTCTGGCGCGAGGCGTACGACCGCGGCCACGCGAGCAGGCAGGCCCAGGCGCTCGCCCACACCGGCTACCCCACCGCCGTGGTCGAGTACCGCCGCACCGGCATGCCCGGCGGCGGCTGGCCCGGCACCGCCGACGACGTCCGCGCCGCCATCGCGGCCATCCGCACCGACCCCGACCTCACCGCCCCCCTAGTCCTGGTCGGCCACAGCGCCGGCGGCCAGCTCTCGACCTGGGCGGCCGCCCAGACCTGGACCCACGGTCTGCGCGGCGTGGTGAGCCTCGCCGGGGTCCTCGACCTCTCCCACGGCCAGGGCACGGACGTGGGCGGCGACGCCATCGGCGCCTTCCTCGGCGGGACGCCCGAGGAGGTGCCGGACGCCTACGCGGCGGCCGACCCGGTGCACCTGCCACCCGGCACACCGGTCGTGCTCGTCCACGCGCGCGACGACGAGGAGGTGCCCTTCGAGCTCAGTGAGCGGTATGCCGCGGCCCACCTCGGCCCGAACGTGCGCCTCGTTGCCGTGCCCGACGGGGGGCACTACGGGCTCATCGACCCGGCGCACCCCGCGTTCGCCCACGTCCTGGCTGCGGTGGACCTGCTGTCCTCCTAGGCTGGCCGTCATGCCCCCCGCGCAGCCCGACCTGCCCAAGGTCCGGCTGCACGTCGTGACCGGCAAGGGCGGCACCGGCAAGACCACGGTCGCCTCCGCCCTCGCCCTCGCCATGGCCCGCCGCGGGCGGCGCGTCCTGCTCGCCGAGGTGGAGGGGCGCCAAGGCATCTCGCAGACCTTCGACATCGCACCGCTGGGGCACCGCGAGACGCGGATCCTGCACGACCGAACCGGCGGCGAGCTGTGGGGGCTGTCGGTCGACGCCAAGGAGTCGCTGCGCGAGTACCTGCAGAAGTTCTACAAGGTCGGCCGCGCGATGAGCGTGCTCGACCGGTTCGGGGCGGTCGACTTCGCCACCACCATCGCGCCCGGCGTGCGCGACGTGCTGCTCATCGGCAAGGTCTACGAGGCGGCGGGACGGCGCACCGGCAAGGCCGGCGCCCCGGTCTACGACGCGGTGGTGCTCGACGCGCCACCGACGGGCCGCGTGGCGCGGTTCCTGAACGTCAACGCCGAGGTCGCCGACGTGGCCCGGGTCGGGCCCATCCGCACCCAGGCCGACTCGATCACCCGGATGCTGCGCAGCCACACCACCGCCGTCCACATCGTCACGCTGCTCGAGGAGATGCCGGTCCAGGAGACCGTCGACGCCCAGGCCGAGCTGCGGGCGGTCGGGCTGCCGGTCGGCGCGATCGTCGTCAACCAGCTGCGCGGCCCGATGCTGTCGGCCAAGGCGCTCAAGCAGGTCTCGAGCAGCCGGACCGCACGGCTCGCCACCGGCGTCGCAAAGGACCTCGAGTCGGTCCGCGTGCGGGTGACGAACGGCCTGGTCGAGGGCTTGCTCGACGACGCACGCCAGCACGCCGACCGGGTGGCGCTCGAGCGCGACCAGGACGCGATCCTCCGGGACCTCGGACGGCTCATGGTGCGGCTGCCCCTGTTGCCCGAGGGCACCGACGCCGGTGGGATCACGGTGCTCGCCGAGGCCCTCGCCGACCAGGGGATGCTGTGATGGCCTCCCGAGCAGCCACCGTGCCCACGCTCGACCTGGCCACCCTCGCCACCGACCCGGCCACCCGGATCGTGGTGTGCTGCGGCTCCGGCGGCGTCGGCAAGACCACCACCGCCGCGGCCCTCGGGCTCTGGGCCGCCGAGCACGGTCGCAAGGTCGTCGTCCTCACCATCGACCCCGCCCGGAGGCTGGCGCAGTCGCTCGGCCTCACCGAGCTCGACAACACCCCCAGGCCGGTCGCGGGCATCGACACCTCCGCGGGTGGCTCGCTCGACGCGATGATGCTCGACATGAAGCGGACCTTCGACGAGGTCGTGGAGCAGCACGCAGCGCCGGAGAAGGCCGCCCAGATCCTCGCCAACCCCTTCTACCAGGCCGTCTCGAGCTCGTTCGCCGGCACGCAGGAGTACATGGCGATGGAGAAGCTCGGCCAGCTGCGCGCCCAGGCCGAGCGGGACGGCCGCTGGGACCTCGTCGTCGTCGACACCCCGCCGTCCCGTTCGGCGCTCGACTTCCTCGACGCCCCCAAGCGGCTCGGCTCCTTCCTCGACGGCCGGTTCATCCGGCTGCTCGCCGCCCCGGCGCGCGCCGGCAGCCGGGCCGGGCTCAAGGTCTTCAGCGTCGGGGTCAACGTCGCCACCTCGACCATGTCCAAGCTGCTCGGCGGGGAGATGCTGCGCGACGTGCAGACCTTCGTCGCCGCGCTCGACACGATGTTCGGCGGGTTCCGGGAGCGCGCCGACCAGACCTACGCCCTGCTCAAGGACCCCGAGACAGCGTTCGTCGTGGTCGCCGCGCCGGAGCGCGACGCCCTGCGCGAGGCGTCCTTCTTCGCGGGGCGGCTGGAGGAAGAAGGCATGCCGCTCGCTGGGCTCGTCGTCAACCGTGTCCAACGCGTCGCCGCACCATCGCTGAGCGCCTCGCGGGCGCTCGCCGCCGCGGAGCAGCTGGGCGACGCCGAGGAGAAGTCGACCACCGCCTCAACCACGCAGGGACTGCTGCGGCTGCACGCCGCCCTGGCGGAGACGGCAGCCCGGCAGGAGGCGGTGGCCAGGCGCTTCGCGGCCGGGCACCCCGGCATACCCAGTGTCGAGGTGCCGGCGGCGGCCCAGGACATCCACGACCTCGAGGGTCTGCGCGCCGTGGGCTCGGCGCTCACCGGCGGCTGACCAGCGGGCTGGACAGCGAAGAGGCCCCGTCCCTGGCTGGACGGGGCCTCCTCGAACGAAGGGGTCAGGCGGTCTCGGTCTCGGCGCCCTGCTGACGGGCCTGCTGGAACAGGGCGCGCCACGAGGTGATGTGCGGGTTGCGCTTGAGCAGCGCGCGGCGCTCGCGCTCGGTCATGCCGCCCCACACCCCGAACTCGGTCCGGTTGTCGAGGGCGTCGGCGAGGCACTCGGCGATGACCGGGCAACGCTGGCAGACGACCTTCGCGGTCTGCTGGGCGGCACCCTGGACGAACAGCGCATCCGGGTCCGTCTTGGAGCACGCCCCGAGCGGAGCCCAGTCCTCGACCCATCCGGTGGCGGCACCCGAACGGGTGGGACGGGCTGGCGCGATGGTCATTTCAGTGCCTCCAGTTGCTGATGGATCCCCCGCAACGGACTGGCGTTTATGTCCGTCTCGACGTCTGAAAACGATAAGAAACTGCAGCACCTGCACGACATGGCCCATTCGTGTAGTTCTGCGACGACCGAAGGGACTAGTCATTCCGAGCCAGTCCGTCCCATCACCTCCCGGCCGCAGCCGGTGGCCCTGTCAACGA
>JAICSZ010000265.1 GCA_025936615.1 Pedococcus sp.
CGACCCGCACGAGCCGACCGGTCGCGACCAACGGCCGCAGGCTCTTGTGCACCCTCACCCAGCCGGCGAGCTCGACGCGCTCCTCGGCACTCGCGCCGGTGAGGTCCCACTCGATGCCGAGCTGCCCGAGCAGGGCGGTGGCGGCCCGGAACCCCAGCGAATGGGTGCGACCGGTGGTGTGCGCCACCGGGCTGCCGACGTGGGCGCCCATGAGCTCGGGCGGAACCAGCAGCGTCGTCCACCGCTGCAGGTGCTGACGCTCGAGGGCGTCGATGGTGTCGCTGGCCCAGACCCTGTCGGTGCGCGACAGCACCTCGAGGTCGACGCGCCCGCCTCCGGACGCGCAGGACTCGATCTCGAGCAGTGGGTGCGCGGCGCGCAGCTCGTCGAGCAGGCTGTAGAACGCCACCGTCTGGCCGTGCACGGCCGGCCGTCCGGCGTGGGCCACGTCCACCAGGTCGCGGTTGTGGTCCCACTTGAGGAACGCGACGTCGTACTCGTCGAGCAGGGCGATCAGCGCGTCGCGGACGTGCGCGTAGGCCAGGGGGTGCTGCAGGTCGACGACCTGCTGGTGCCGCCATGCGGGCGGCAGCTCGCGTCGCCCGCGCAGCACCCAGTCCGGGTGCGCGCGGACCACGTCGGAGTCGACGTTGACCATCTCGGGCTCCACCCACAGCCCGACGTCCATCCCGAGGGACCGCACGTGCTCGAACAGCGGGTGCAGACCGTCAGGCCACACCGCCGGGTCCACGGTCCAGTCGCCGAGGCCGGCCGTGTCGTCGCGCCGACCGCGGAACCAGCCGTCGTCCAGGACGAACCGCTCGGCCCCGACCTCGTGCGCGGCATCGGCGAGAGCGGTCAGCCGGCCCAGGTCGTGGTCGAAGTAGACCGCCTCCCAGGTGTTGACCAGCACCGGTCGTGGTGGAAGCGGCCGGCGGGTGCGCCGCTGCCACGCGTGCAGGCGAGCGCTCATCCCGTCCAGTCCGTCCGCGGACCAGCTCCCGCTCAGCCACGGCGAGGTGTACGACGCCCCGGGCCCGAGCACCACCTCGCCCGGCCCCAGCAGCTCGTGGGCGCCGAGCAGCGACTCCCCCTCGGGGGTGCGCTCGGCGTAGTGCACGTGGTCGCCGCTCCAGCCCAGGTGGATCCCCCAGACCTCGCCGGAGCGGAAGCCGAGGCCCGGGGTGCCGGCCACGAGCAGCAGTGTCGCGTCGTGGCCGGTGCGGCCGTGCCGTGCTGCCCGGACCCACGTCCCCTGCTCGAACGGGTGCCGCTGCGGCGCCCGCTCGCGGGTCCACCGCCCGGTGAGGTCCACCACCTCTGCGGCGTACGACGGGACGGGCAGCGTCGAGCGCACCGCCCCCACGGTGAACGGGTCCCCACCGGTGTTGCGCACCGTGACCCGGGTGCGCAGCAGCCCCTCCTCGGTCAGCTCGACCTCGACCTCGGCCGCGAGCCCGCACTCGTCGTCGACGCCCACGAGCCGGACGCCCTCCTTCGCCGGTCCCACCGTCGCGTCGAGCGTCCAGCCGCTCCAGCGGGGCTGCCACGTGCGGTGGCCGCCGGACCTCAGGCCCTCGACCGCCGGCGTTCCGGTGAACCCGGTCGCGCCGTCGAGGAGCACCCCCGTCCAGCGGACGTCGTCGAGCGCACTGTGCGGCGCCCGCACCGTGCACGCCTCGACCACGGCTTCCACGTCGGCCTCGTCGAGGGGACCGAGATCGGCGCCCCAGTGCAGGACCACCGGCTCGGAGCCGCGGCCCGCACCCCGGGGACACATCGCCACCAGGACGCTCGTGCCCGAGCCGCGCAGGTGGACGTGGCTCGTCACCCGGGCGGGACGCCGTGCGTCCTCGCCGCCTCCCGCCGCGGTCACCGGCCGAGCCAGCTCGCCGAGCGCAGCCCGCGGTAGCTGCACCAGACCGCCCCGGCCAGGCACACCCAGGCACCGAGGGAGGTGACGCCCGCCCAGCCGTCGACACCTGCCCCGGTGAGGCCGTTGGTGAGCGTGCCGAACAGCAGGGTGAGCCCGAGGAACACCAGCGTCCGGACGCCCCAGCGGGGGCGACGCGGGCGCGGTGGCCGCTCGGAGTCTCCGGAGGTCCCGGAGCTCACGGACCCTCGTGCATCAGCCCTTGACCGCACCCGCGGTCAGCCCCCGGACGAAGTAGCGCTGCAGGGCCAGGAACACCAGGATCGGCACGACGAGCGACACGATCCCGCCGGCAGTGACCAGGTTCCAGTTCTGGCCCTGCTGGCCGATGAGCTGGTAGGTGGCCACGGTGATCGGCGCGTTGTCGCCGGGCTGGATGAACATCAGGGCGACCAGCAGGTCGTTCCACGTCCAGAGGAACTGGAAGATCGCGAAGGACGCCAGCGCCGGGACCGACATCGGCAGGATCAGCCGGTAGAAGGTCTGGAAGTGGGTGGCACCGTCGATCTGCGCCGACTCGATCACGGTCCGTGGCAGCGTCGCCATGTAGTTGCGGAGGATGTAGATGGCCAGGGACATGCCGAAGCCGATGTGTGCCAGCCAGGCCGCCGGGAACTGGCCGGCCAGGTGCACGTCGGCGTAGATCTTCAGGATCGGCACGAACGACACGTAGTTCGGCACCACCAGCAGGCTGACGACGATGACGAACAGGGCCTCGCGCCCCCAGAACTCCATGAACGTGAACGCGTAGGCCGCGAACGCCGCGATCAGGATCGGGATGAAGGTGGCCGGGAGCACGATCGCGAAGCTGTTGATGAAGGCCTGGCCGAGGTCGGCCTGCACGATCACGTCGTGGTAGTTCGACAGCGACAGGTTCGGGTGGGTGAAGACCGTCCACCAGCCGGTCGAGTTGGCGTCCTGCTCACTGCGGAAGGACGTGATGAAGGTGCCGACGAGCGGGATCATCCACAGCAAGCACAGCACTGCCAGGAACACCCGCACGAGCATGCTGGCCTGGCCACGGTCACGGGGCTTCTTCACCCTCGCGGTCCGGGTCGTGGGAGTGGCGACGGCCGGGGCTTGTGCGGTGGCCATCAGATGGCTTCCTCTCGCTTGAAGTGCCGGACTTGGTACCACATGACCGGCACCACGGCCAGCATCAGCAGGACGACGATCGCGGACGCGGTTCCGTAGTCGAAGTACGTGAACAGCTGGTTGAAGAACTCGGTGCCGACGACGTTGGTGTTGAACGAGCCGTTGGTCATCACGAACACGATGTCGAAGAGCTTCATGACCGTGATCAGCACCGTCACGAAGACCGTGACGATGGTGCCCATGATCTGCGGCACCACGACCCGGAAGAAGGTCTGGCTGTTGGTGGCACCGTCGATCGCGGCCGCCTCCAGGGTCTCCTCGGGCACACCCTTGACCGCCGACGACAGGAGCACCATGCCGTAGCCGACCTGGGCCCAGAGCAGCATGACCATCAGCAGCAGGCTGTTGACATGGAAGCTGCTCAGGCTCAGCCACGCGACCGGCGAGTGCCCCAGCTTGGTGGCGATGGCGTTGAGCAGGCCGATCTGGTCACCCGAGGAGCTGTAGGCGTAGACGTACTTCCACACCGTGCCGGCGCCGACGAAGCTGATCGCCATCGGCGCGAAGATGATCGTCTTGGTGAGGTTCTCACCCCGCGGGCTCAGCTTGTCCGCAAGGGTGGCGACGGCCAGCCCGAGCACCACGGTCAGGACGGGCACGATGATGATCCACAGCAGCGTGTTGAGCAGGGTCTGCTGGAAGTCGTGCGAGCTCAGCAGCTTGCTGAAGTTCGCGAAGCCGACCCAGCTCTGGCTGGTGGAGTCCTTGAAGGAGTCGATGACCGTCAAGATGCCCGGGTAGATGAGGAAGAAGATGATCGCGACGTACGCCGGGAGGATGTAGGCGTAGGGCTTGAGCCGGCGCTCGGTGGGCCCGGGCAGCAGCTCGACCACCTTGTTGAGCACCCAGTACAACGCGATCGAGGCGCCGATGCCGGCCACCACGGTGAGCAACGCGTAGATGATCTTCAACGCCATGACAGCCTTCTTCGCCAAGTCGGGGGTGGGACGTCCAACGGGGTCGGGGGGCCGCGCGCGGGGGGCCCGGGCCCGCCCCCCGGCCGCGGGGGGGGGGGGGGGGCGGGGGGCGGGGGGGGCCGGGGGGCCCGCCGCCGGAACCGGGGGGGTGGGGGCCGGAGGGGGGAGGAGCGTAGAGGGGGGGGGGGGGGAGGAGGGTGTGGGGGGGGGGGGGAGCCCC
>JAICSZ010000435.1 GCA_025936615.1 Pedococcus sp.
GACAACGTGGTCGTCGTCTGCTCGATCGAGAACCTGGACCCCATGGGGATCCACACCGGCGACTCGATCACGGTGGCACCCGCGCTGACCCTCACCGACCGCGAGTACCAGCGGATGCGCGACATCGGCATCGACGTCATCCGCGAGGTCGGCGTCGACACCGGCGGCTGCAACATCCAGTTCGCGGTCAACCCGGAGGACGGGCGGGTGATCGTCATCGAGATGAACCCGCGGGTGTCCCGCTCGTCGGCCCTGGCGTCCAAGGCCACCGGCTTCCCGATCGCCAAGATCGCCGCCAAGATGGCCATCGGCTACACCCTCGACGAGGTGCCCAACGACATCACCCGCGAGACCCCGGCGTCCTTCGAGCCGAGCCTCGACTACATCGTCGTCAAGGTGCCCCGGTTCGCGTTCGAGAAGTTCCCCGCCGCCGACCCCACCCTGACCACCACGATGAAGTCGGTCGGTGAGGCGATGTCGATCGGGCGCAGCTTCACCGAGGCGCTCCAGAAGGCGCTGCGCTCGATGGAGCGCGCCGACAGCACCTTCCACTGGGACGGCCCGGCCCCGACGACCGAGCGGGCGCGGGCGCTGCTGGACTCGGCCCGGACGCCCACCGACGGCCGCATCGTCACGGTGCAGCAGGCGCTGCGTGGCGGGCTGTCCGTCGAGGAGGTCCACGACGCGACCGGGATCGACCCGTGGTTCCTCGACCAGATGGCCCTCATCAACACAGTGGCCGACGAGGTCGCCGGCGCCGCGGAGCTGACCCCTGCGCTCTTGCGCCGCGCCAAGCGGCACGGCTTCTCGGACCGGCAGCTGGCCGGGCTGCGGGGCATGCCGGAGGCGGTCGTGCGCGGTGTGCGCCACGCCTTGGGTGTGCGGCCCGTCTACAAGACGGTGGACACCTGTGCGGCCGAGTTCGCCGCCCAGACGCCGTACCACTACAGCTCCTACGACGAGGAGACCGAGGTCGAGCCGCGCGAGCGCGAGGCCGTCGTCATCCTCGGCAGCGGGCCCAACCGGATCGGCCAGGGGGTCGAGTTCGACTACTCCTGCGTGCACGCCTCCTTCGCGCTGCGCGACGCCGGCTACGACACGGTCATGGTCAACTGCAACCCCGAGACGGTCTCAACCGACTACGACACCTCCAGCCGGCTCTACTTCGAGCCGCTGACCCTCGAGGACGTCCTCGAGGTCGTGCACGCCGAGCAGCTGGCCGGCCCGGTCGCCGGGGTCATCGTCCAGCTCGGCGGCCAGACGCCGCTGGGGCTGGCCCAGGCGCTCAAGGACGCCGGGGTCCCGGTCGTGGGCACCAGCCCCGAGGCGATCGACCTGGCGGAGGACCGTGGGGCATTCGGCCGGGTGCTCGCCGAGGCGCAGCTCCCCGCTCCACGCCACGGCACGGCATACAGCGCCGCCGAGGCGGTGGAGGTCGCCAAGGAGATCGGCTACCCCGTGCTCGTCCGACCCTCCTACGTGCTGGGCGGCCGAGGCATGGAGATCGTCTACGACGACGACACGCTGGCGGCCTACGTCACCCGGGCCACCGTGGCCGGCCCCGAGCACCCGGTGCTGGTGGACAGGTTCCTCGACGACGCGATCGAGATCGACGTGGACGCCCTCTACGACGGCACCGACATGTACCTCGGCGGGATCATGGAGCACATCGAGGAGGCCGGCATCCACTCCGGCGACTCGGCGTGCACCCTCCCGCCGGTGACCCTCGGCGTCGCCGAGCTCGAGCGGGTCCGCGAGGCCACCTTGCGGCTCGCCGAGGGCATCGGGGTCCGCGGGCTGATGAACGTGCAGTTCGCGCTGGCCCAGGACGTCCTCTACGTGCTGGAGGCCAACCCCCGGGCCTCTCGTACCGTGCCGTTCGTCGCCAAGGCCACCGGCGTACCGGTGGCCAAGGCCGCAGCGCGGGTGATGCTCGGCGCCACGATCAAGGAGCTGCGCGAGGAAGGACTCCTGCCCATGCACGGGGACGGCGGGTCGATGCCCAGCCACGCCCCGGTCGCGGTGAAGGAGGCGGTGCTGCCGTTCAAGCGGTTCCGGACCGCGGAGGGCCTGGTCGTCGACAGCCTGCTCGGCCCGGAGATGCGCTCCACCGGTGAGGTCATGGGCATCGACGACGACTTCGGCACGGCTTTCGCCAAGGGCATGCTTGCCGCGGGATCGGGACTGCCACGCGAGGGCACCGTGTTCGTGTCCGTCGCCAACCGCGACAAGCGGGCGATGATCTTCCCGGTCAAACGGCTTGCCGACCTCGGCTTCCGGGTCGTGGCCACCTCGGGCACCGCGGATGTGTTGCGGCGCAACGGGATCACCTCCGAGGTCGTGCACAAGGTGAGCGAGAGCGAAGGCGAGGAGTCGTCGATCGTCGACCTCATCCTCAGCGGCGAGATCGCCATGGTCGTCAACACCCCGAGCGGCCCGAGCGCGCGTGCCGACGGCTACGCCATCCGCGCGGC
>JAICSZ010000195.1 GCA_025936615.1 Pedococcus sp.
CAGCTCGCGGCCCACGTCGAGCTTGACGTCGGCGTCGCTCATGAGCAGCGCCTGGGCGTCGGTGTTGATCGCGATGAACTCCACGCCCTTGAGGCCGACCTCGATCATGCGGTTGATGGCGTTGACGCCACCCCCGCCGATGCCGACGACCTTGATGACGGCCAAGTAGTTCTGTGGTGCTGCCACGGCGGTGGGCCTCTCCTGAAGTGCTGGCACTAGGCTCTCAACCTCAGGTCGAGAGTAAGACTTTTGCTGGTTCTCCAACGTCGCCGACGCTATGCGCTGGCAGGGGTGCAGGCAAACTGCCGACCCGCGTGTCGCAGCACGGATTCCGTTGATTGGCGCCATTGTCCCAGCGGTCTCACGACGCCTTGCCACAGGGGCCCCACCAGCCCCATCTGCCCCACCCGGGGCGAGTCGGGTCAGCGGGTGACCGGGGTGTCCGGGGCACTCACGTCGATCGCCTTCGGAGCACCCTTGAGCAACGCCGTGAGGATGGCGAGCTTCTTCTCCGGCTGGTCGACGCCGCCCCACGTGACGGTGGTCCGACCGACCTTCATGGAGACCAGGTCGGCGCCGCTCACCGTGACTGCCGAGACGCGGTGCTGCAGCCGTGCGGGCAGGACCCGCACCACGCTGACCGCCGCCCGCAGGGCATCGCGACTCAGTCCCTGGGCGGTGGCAGCCGCGACGACGGGCACGCCCTTCGGTGGGGCGCTCACCTGCGCGTAGGCGACACCGTCGGCATCCACAACCTGCAGTTGACCTTGAGGGTTCTTGACCACGAGCATCGGCACCCGGGGGCTGGCGTGGATGACCAGGGTGCTGGGCCAGGACCGCTCGATCGACACGTCGGCAAGGGTGGCCCGCTCCGCCACCCGGCTCGCCACCGCCGCGCCGTCGACGCGGGCCAGGGGTCGGCCGATCGGCACGGCGGCGAGGTCGCGGATCGCGCCAACCTCCGAGCCGGGCACCCCAACCACCTCGACCTCGCGCACGGCCAGCAGCGGGCTGAACCCCACCGCCCATACGAGGGCTGCGACCAGCCCGGCCAGCACCGCGGCATACCCGGCAAGGCGCCAAGGGCGACGCCGCACGGCCACCGCACGGCGCTGGAACCTCGCGCGTGAGGAGGACACGCCCCGCAGGCGCGAGGCGCGGTTCACCGGCGCTCCAGCGACCGCAGGATCTCCGGGCCGATCATCGTGACGTCGCCTGCGCCGACGGTCAGCACGAGGTCGCCCTCGCGCACCCGCTCTGCGACGGTGTCCGCCACGGCCGACCACGACGACACGACGGTGACGTCGGCGTCGCCGCGGGCCTCGTGGATGGCGTCCGCGACCAGCTGTGAGGACACGCCCGGCAGTGGGTCCTCCCGGGCGCCGTAGACCTCCATGAGCACCACCACGTCGGCCGGTGCCAGCGCGGCGGCGAACTCGCGGGCGAAGTCACGGGTCCGTGAGAAGAGGTGCGGCTGGAACACCACCACGAGCCGGCCGGCACCGCCCACCAGCACCGCCCCCGTCTCGACCACCGCGGAGACCTTGCCGGGGTTGTGGGCATAGTCGTCGACGACGGTCACCCCGGCCACCGATCCCTTGGGCTCGAAACGCCTCCTGGTGCCCGTGAACCCGAACAACCCGTCCAGGACGCGGGTCGGGTCCTCGCCGAGGCCCTCGACGGCGGCGGTCCAGGCCGCCGCGGCGTTGAGCAGGTTGTGCCGGCCGGGGATGTTCACCCGCAGGCTGCGCGCCTCACCGTCCGGGCCGGTGAGGGTGGCGCGGCTCATCATCCCTCTGGACACGGCGTCCGCGAGGGTGACATCGGCGCCGTCCGACCAGCCGTAGGTCAGGACCCGCGCGCCGCGGCTGCGCGCCCGCTCGGCCAGCGCTCGCGAGCCCTCGTCGTCCTGGCACGCCACGAGCAGGCCACCCGGCTCGACCGAGTCCGCGAACTCGGCATACGCCGCCCGGACGTGCTCGAAGTCGCCGTAGAAGTCCAGGTGGTCCGGCTGCACGTTGGTCACCACCGCCACCTCGGGGCGGTAGACGAGGAACGAGCCGTCGCTCTCGTCCGCCTCGGCGACGAACACCTCGCCGGTCCCCCAGTGCGCGTTGGTGCCGTGCTTGGCCAGCTCCCCACCCGCCGCGAAGGACGGATCGAGCCCGCAGTGCTGGAGGGCGACGGTCATCATCGACGTCGTCGTGGTCTTGCCGTTGGCGCCGGCGACGGCGACCCGGCGGCTGCCGGCCATGGTGCTGGCCAGCGCCTGGGCTCGGTGGAGCACCCGCAGGCCGCGCTCGCGCGCCGTCGCCAGCTCGACGTTGGACTCCCGGATCGCCGACGACACCACGACCGTGTCCACGCCGTCGAGGTGGGCAGGGTCGTGGCCGACGTGGACCTCGGCGCCTTCGGCGGCCAGGGCGGCCAGCACCGGGGACTCCTTGGCGTCCGAGCCGCTGACCCGGCACCCGCGGGCCAGCATCACCCTCGCGACGCCAGACATGCCCGAGCCTCCGATGGCGATGAAGTGGACGGCCCCGAGCTCCTGCAGGGACGGCACCGGCGCGCGGAAGTCGAAGCGCGGGTTCTGGCCGTTCACCGGTGTGCCTCGGCGGTGCTCCGGAACGCCTCGCCCACCAGGTCGGCGAGCAGCTCGTCGGCGCCGCGCTCGCCGGCGGCCGCCGAGGCCGCGGCCATGGCGTCGACCCGCTCGCGGTCGCCGAGCAGGGGCAGCAGCGTCGAGTCGATCCAGCCGGGGGTGAGCGCGCCGTCGTCGACGAGGATGCCCCCACCCGCGGCCACCACGTCAGCGGCGTTGAACCGCTGTTCGCCGTTGCCGATGGGCAACGGCACGTAGACCGCAGGCAGCCCCACCGCGGTCAGCTCGCACACCGTGTTGGCGCCGGCCCGGGCGACCGCGACGTCGGCGGCGGCGTAGGCGAGGTCCATGCGGTCGGTGTAGGCGGCCACGACGTACGGAGCGGCCGCCTCGGCGCCGATGGGCTCGAACTCCTTGCCCGCACCCGTCAGGTGCAGCACCTGGACGCCAGCCCGCGACAGCTCGGCGACCCGGGCCTCGAACGCACCGTTGAGCCGCTGCGCACCGAGCGACCCACCGGTGACCAGCAGCGTCGGTGAGGAGTCGCGGAGCCCGAAGTGCGCCAGTGCCTCGCCCCGGCTCGCCGCCCGGTCGAGGCTGGTGATCTCGCGGCGCAGCGGCATCCCGATCACCCTCGCGTGGGCCAGCCTGGTGCTGGGGAAGGTGGTGGCGACAAACCTGGTCAGCCGTGCGCCGAGACGGTTGGCGACACCGGCCCTGGCGTTCTGCTCGTGGACGACGATCGGGATTCGCCGCCGCCGCGCGGCGAGGTAGGCGGGCGTCGACACGTACCCACCGAACCCGACGACCACCTCTGCGTCGATGTGGTCGATGGCCCGCTCGGCGGCCACGACGGCGGCGCGCAGGTTGGCCGGGAGCCGGGCCAGGTCGGCCGAGGGCCGGCGCGGCAACGGCACCTTGGGGACGGTGAGCAGCTGGTAGCCGCGTTCCGGCACCAGCCGGCTCTCCAGGCCCTGAGCGGTGCCGAGCGCCGCCACCGTGGTCGAGGGGTCACGGCGGCGCAGGCAGTCGGCCAGCGCGAGCAGTGGCGAGACGTGGCCGGCGGTGCCGCCTCCGGCCAGCAGCACCGAGCTGGGCGCGGACGGAGCCATCAGCCTCGGCCTCGTCGCCCCGCGAGGACGGTCAGCGAACGCCGCACTACCGACGGCCGGGCGGACAGCGCCTCGGCACAGCCGGGCTCGTTGCGGGCGAAGGACAGCACCATCCCGAGCGCCAGCATGGTGGTCAGCAGCGACGAGCCGCCGTAGGACACGAGCGGCAGGGGCACGCCGATGACGGGCAGCAGCCCGATCACCGCGCCGATGTTGACGATCGCCTGGCAGACGACCCAGGCCATCACCCCGGCGGTGGCGATGCGCACGAACAGGTCGTCGGTGCGCACCACGATGCGGTAGCAGACCAGGGCGAGCGCGCAGAACAACCCGAGCATGACGAGGGTGCCCGGCAGGCCGAGCTCCTCACCGAGGATGGCGAAGATGAAGTCGTTGTGCGCCTCGGGCAGCCAGGACCACTTCTCGCGGCTGGCGCCGAGGCCGACGCCCCACCAGCTGCCGTCGGCCAGCGCGTAGCGGCCGTGCAGCGGTTGCCGGGCCGCGCCGTAGGGGTCGGTGTCCTTGCCGAGCCACACGTCGAAGCGCGCCAGCCTGTTGGGGCTGGTGACGACCAGGAACACCGCCACCGCGGCGAACAGTGCCCCGGCCCACGCGAACAGCTTGACCGGCACGCCCGAGGCGAACAGCACCGCGGCGATCACGGCACCCATGACCAGCACGGTCCCGAGGTCGTGGCCGAGCAGCACGAGCCCGACGGTCACGGCGGCGACCGGGACGAGGTAGGGCACCAGGACGTGCCTGAGCCGACCGAGCGAGCGCCGCTTCGCCGACAGCACCGTGGCACCCACCAGCACCAGCCCGAGCTTGGCGAGCTCGGACGGCTGGAGCGTGATCGGACCGAGGGCCAGCCAGTTGCGGTTGCCGTTGACGCTGACGCCGAGCGGGGTGAACACCAGCGTCTGCAGCGCCAGCGCACCCAGCAGGACCGGCAGTGCGAGGGCCTTCCAGACACGCAGGCGCAGCCGCGAGGTGACAGCCAGCACGACGGCGCCGGCGGCGGCGAACTCGAGCTGCTTGCGGAAGAAGAGGTAGGGAGTGCCGTTGTCGGTCTCCACCAGCGACTTCACCGACGACGCCGACAACACCATGATCAGGCCGATGACCACCAGCACCACGGTCACGCTGAGCAGGACGTAGTAGCTGGTGACCGGCGAGTCGAGGCGCTTGAGGAACTCCGAGAACGCGGAGCCCCCGGTGCGCGCGGAGTCGCGGGTCCGCGGCGGCGCGGCAGTGGTGCTGCTCACGTCGCTACTCTCCTTGGTGGCCCGACGACCC
>JAICSZ010000352.1 GCA_025936615.1 Pedococcus sp.
GCCTCTTCAACGCGCTCGTCGGCTCCCCGGTCGCCACGGTGGGTGCCCGGCGCCCCACGACGTCGCGACCCGTCGCGGCCGTGTGGGGCCCGCAGGACGCGACCGAGCTGCTCGACTGGTTGTCGGTCTCAGGGCGGCACCACGTGGACCCGGGTGGCGAGGGGTCTGCCGGCGAGGCGTCTGCCGGCGAGGCGTCTGCCAGCGAGGGCCCGGCCGCCGGGGACGACACGGTGGGAAGCCTCGATGGGCTGGTCCTGCTCGACCTGCCGGACTTCGACTCCCGGGTCACCAGCCACCGGGTGGAGGCCGAGCGGGTGCTGGCCCTCGTGGACGTCTTCGTCTGGGTCACCGACCCCCAGAAGTACGCCGACGCCCGGCTGCACGAGGACTACCTCAAGGCGTTGTCCACCCACGAGACCGTGACCGTGGTGGTGCTCAACCAGGCGGACCGGCTCACCGACGACGAGGTGGCCCAGGTGCGTTCCGACCTCGTCCGGCTGACCGCCGCCGACGGCATCGGCGGGGTGCAGGTGATTGGGACCTCGGCCACGACGGGTGCGGGGGTCGCCGAGCTCCGGCAGCGGCTGGCCAACGCCGTGGCCGGGCAGAACGCGGCGCGGCAGCGGCTGGCCGCCGACGTGCGCGCGTCCGCGGGGCGGCTGCGCCGCGACGTGGCGGACCGTGAGCCGTCGTTGTCGGACAAGGCCGACCACGACCTGGTGGACGCACTGGCCCGCGCTGCCGGAGTGCCCACCGTGGTGGCTGCCGTCGAGCGGGACTACCGCAACCAGGCCTGGGGCCGCACCGGCTGGCCGTTCACCCGCTGGGTCCGTGCGCTGCGGCCGGACCCGCTCAAGCGCCTCCGCCTCAACGCCCACGACGCGGTCGAGGAGAAGCTGGCCGTGACCGCCTCCGACGTCCGCTCTGTGCTGGGTCGCTCATCGCTGCCGCCACCGTCTCCGGCCGCCCGGTCCGCCGTCGACCTCGCCACCCGTCGGGTCGGGGACGAGGGTGCCCAGGGGCTGCCAGCCCGATGGGCCGAGGCCGTGTCCGACGCCGCGACCCAACCCGGTCCGGAGCTGGCCGACGCGCTGGACCAGGCCATCGTCGGCACCTCGCTGCGCATGCGGGCGCCGTTGTGGTGGCGGGTGTTCGGGGTGCTGCAGCTCGTGCTGGCAGTTGCCGCCGTGGCGGGGCTCCTGTGGCTCGCGGTTCTTTTCGTGCTGGGCTGGTTCCAGCTACCCCAGCCGGGCACCCCGAAGTGGGGGCCGCTGCCGATCCCGTTCCTGCTGTTCGTCGGAGGCTTGGTGGTGGGGCTGCTGCTGGCCCTGCTCGCGCGGGTGCTCGCGCGCACCGGGGCGCGGCGTCGCGGCGCCCGGGTCCGCAAGCGGCTGCTCGACTCCATCGGCACGGTGGCGCGTGAGCGGATCGTGGGACCGGTCCGGGCCGTTCTCGAGCGGCACCGGGCGACGCGCGAGGCGCTCGACCGCGCAGCGGGCTGAACCCAGTCGCTCCCAAACGGCGGCCCGCCGCCGCGACCCTGCCGTGGCGACCCCGCCGTGGCGACGTTTGCCCCGTGGCGGTGTGGCACCGGCGCGGCTCGTCCACAGCCAAGCCCGGTGAGCCGCCTTCGTCCACAGGCGCGCGGACTCGGCCTGTCGGCACCGCTCTTCCTTGCGCACGCTGGTCGCCAGCCAACAGGGCACAGCACAGGAGAGGTGGAGCAGATGAACGAGTCCTACATCACGGTGGTGGGGCGGGTCGTCGCAGACCCGCAGTCCCGCACGACCCGCACGGGGGTGCCGTTCGCGGCGTTCCGGCTGGCGTCGACGGTGCGCCGCATCAGCCGCGAGTCCGGGCAGTACGAGGACGCCGGCACCAGCTTCTACAACGTCTCGGCGTTCCGGGCACTCGGTGCCAATGTCGCCAACTCGCTGAAGAAGGGCGAGCCCGTGGTGGTCCACGGCCGGTTGCGGGTCAACCAGTGGATGCGGGCGGACAACAGCCACGCGACCTCTGTCGAGATCGACGCCTACAGCGTGGGCCACGACCTCAGCTGGGGCACCACCGAGCTGCGGCGGGTGGCCCGAGCCCAGCTCGACCAGCACGACCGCATGGCAGACGACGGGGTGCAGGACGCGATGGCCAACCTCGAGGGCGAGCCGCCGATCGAGCAGGAGAGCTTCGGCGACTACGACCCCGGCGACCTGGCCAGCCGCCCGTCGGTGGCGGACCTCGACGCCGACACCGACGACTACGTCACGCAGGGCGAGGAGCAGCCGGTCGACGCTCAGCTCAGCACCGTCTGAGGGCCTTGGAGCGGATTCGGGCATGGGGGCTGCGGCGGATAGCCTTGCCCCCATGCCCGAGTTCATCTACGTCATGTCGAAGGCCCGCAAGGCCCACGGCGACAAGGTCATCCTCGATGACGTCACCCTGTCCTTCTACCCCGGCGCGAAGATCGGGGTGGTCGGCCCGAACGGCGCCGGCAAGTCGTCGGTCCTGAAGATCATGGCGGAGCTCGACCAGCCGTCCAACGGCGAGGCCAGGCTGACCCCGGGGTACTCCGTCGGCATCCTCATGCAGGAGCCTGAGCTCAACGAGGAGAAGACGGTCCTCGGCAACGTCGAGGAGGGCGCGGGCGAGATCAAGGCCAAGCTCGACCGCTACAACGCGATCTCGGCGGAGATGGCCGAGCCCGACGCCGACTTCGACGCGCTCATGGAGGAGATGGGCAAGCTCCAGGAGGCCATCGACGCCGCCGACGCCTGGGACCTCGACTCCCAGCTCGAGCAGGCGATGGATGCGCTTCGCTGCCCGCCGCCCGATGCCGACGTGACCGTGCTCTCCGGTGGCGAGCGCCGGCGCGTCGCACTGTGCAAGCTGCTGCTCCAGAAGCCCGACCTGTTGCTCCTCGACGAGCCCACCAACCACCTCGATGCCGAGTCCGTGTTGTGGCTCGAGCAGCACCTCGCCGCCTACCATGGCGCCGTCGTCGCGGTCACCCACGACCGGTACTTCATGGACAACGTCGCGCAGTGGATCCTCGAGCTCGACCGCGGCCGGGCTTACCCCTATGAGGGCAACTACTCCACCTACCTCGAGAAGAAGGCCGCCCGTCTCGAGGTTCAGGGCAAGAAGGACGCCAAGCTGGCCAAGCGGCTCGCCGACGAGCTCGAGTGGGTGCGGTCCAACGCCAAGGCCCGCCAGACCAAGTCCAAGGCGCGCCTCGCCCGCTACGAGGAGATGGCGGCCGAGGCGGACCGGACCCGCAAGCTCGACTTCGAGGAGATCCA
>JAICSZ010000181.1 GCA_025936615.1 Pedococcus sp.
AACGACTGGTCCGCCCGCGACATCCAGGCCTGGGAGTACGTCCCGCTCGGCCCGAACCTGGGCAAGTCGTTCGCCTCCACCATCTCCCCCTGGGTGGTGCCGCTCCTGGCCCTGCAGGAGGCCAGAGTGCCCACCCCGCACCAGGTCCCGGCACCGCTGCCCTACCTGGCCTGCGATCAGCCGTGGGGCCTGGACGTCGACCTGCAGGTGGCGTGGAACGGCCAGGTCGTCAGCCGCCCGCCCTACCGCGAGATGTACTGGTCCCCGGCGCAGATGCTCGCGCACCTGACCGTCAACGGCGCCTCCCTGCGCACCGGCGACCTGTTCGCCTCGGGAACCATCTCCGGGCCGGAGAAGGACACCAGGGGCGCCTTCATCGAGCTCACCTGGGGCGGCGCGCAGCCGGTGCAGGTGGGCGGACAGCAGCGCACCTTCCTCGAGGACGGCGACGAAGTCGTCATCACCGCCTCCGCACCCGGCGCCGCCGGAGAGCGGATCGGCTTCGGCGAAGCGCGCGGCCGCATCCTGCCAGCGCGGCGGGGCTGAGCGGTCACGGTCGGTCCGAACGCACCGTGCCCTCGCGTCGGCGGTCCGAGCGGCCCGGGCATCGTGCCGAACGGCCGGAGTGCCCACGCCCTGGCTGCCGGCGACGTACAGTGGTCCCAGCGACCTGGGCCCAGCCGGACCTGGCATCACGCTGAGAGAGTCATGGACCCAATGCTGGGGCACGGGGCGACTCGTAGTGCCGCCGGCCGGTTGGCCCTCCTCGAGCTGAGAGATGCAGCCATCAGGGCCGGCGAAGCCGTTGCCGAGGCGCGACGCGGCACGGTCGACGTCCGGGGGCTGGTCGCCGCACGGCGCGAGCACGTCTCGGCCATGACCGCCTACCAGTGTGCGTTGCAGGCGATGAGCCTCCCCGTGCCGCGCCAGCTGCGGGCCGACCTGCGTCTGCAGGCCCGGGTGGTCGCCATGAGCGACCGCACGGTGAGCGGCGCCTGAAGGCGACCACCGCGCAACGCGTGACCACCCGGCATACCCCGTCGTCAGGGAGCTGATGCGGACGGTGGGGGCAGGGTCACGCCGAACCCCGCCACGGCCAGGCGCAGCAACACCTGACCCGGCGCCAGCAGGTCGGCGATCCGCGCAGCACTGAGCACCTCGAGCTCGGCCAGCCGCGCGGCATACTCCTGCTCGCCTGCAAGGCGCGCCCGCTGGAGCTCGAGCGTGTTGTGCCACACCTTGGTCCGCGCCTCACGGAGGAACCGTTTGGAGCTCAGGCGGTTGAGCGGCTGGAGCAGCCGGTCGACCACGGTTCGTGCCGACAAGGCACCCAGCTCGTCGTCCTCAGCGCCGACGCGGCCAGAGAGCACGCCGTCGATCCGTTCGTGGTCACGCCGACGTGCCGCGACCACGCTGGGACTCGCGAAGTCGTCGTCGCTGATCACGGTCAGCAGCGCCTGCGGAAGGTCGTAGTTGATGTGGGCGTTGATGCCCAGCAGCACGTGGCGCAGGGCGGGGAGCGAGACCGGCGCGTCGAAGGCCAGCCGCCACGGGCGCGGCACGTCGCGGCTGCCCTCGAGGTCGAGGTCCAGGGCGGCCAAGTAGAGGTCCCCGAAGGCCACATCCCACCGCTCCACCCACTCGGGGTCCTCGAACCCCGCGTCGTCGATCGCCTTGCCCACGGCGAGCGTCGTCCGGCGGTAGGTCTCGAGGAAGACCCGCTGCGGGGACTGTTCGGGAGGCATCCGCAGGAGTCGGGCATCCATGGCGGCGACGACCGTGGCGATGTCGCGATTGGTCATCCGAACCCCCTGGTCGGTGGGGCCTGCGCGACTAGTATCGATCGCGCGGCCGGCGGTTGTCAGCGGTTGCGGCACCGCGGCCGGGAAGGTCAGGTGCGCCGTGCCGAGCCACAGTCCCCGCGACTTCGATGCCGTCGCCCTCGGACGCCTTGAGACCCAGGCGTGGGCGAGCTACTACCGGCGCGAGTGGGTTCGCGCCCTGCGGTCGTTCGTGGCGATGGTGGACCAAGGGTTCGGCCTTGGGCCCAGACGGACCCTCGTGGCGGCGTGGCACGTGCTGCGGGCCAACCAGGCGTGGGCGCCCTTCCCCGACAACGACCCCGACGCCGCTCGGGCGTCGATGCTGCGGTTCTACCGGCTCGTCGTCGCGCACACCGACCTTCACTGTGACCCGACCCGGGCCGCCGAGCTCGAGGTCGAGTGGTGGCGCATCCACCGGGTCCGCCAGCGCGACGACGCGGCGGGGCGCGCCGACCTGGAACAGGCCGTCGTCGACCTGTACGCCCACGTGTACTCGACGCCTCGTGACTCCGTGCGCGAGGCGGCGCGGTGTCGGGTGGAGGCGATGGACCTGTCGGACGCCTGGGTGGCCGGAGGCTGCGACCTGGCGGATCCGCATCTCGCGGCCGAGCGGCGGGCGCTGGTCGCCTCCTACGCTGCGCTGCTCGACGCGGTCTGCGGACTGCCGGCATGAGCCGCGACGACCGGGTGCTGGCCACCACGCGTGCCCTCTCGGCGTTCCTCGCGCCGTTCCTGCTCGTCGCTTTCGTGCTGCTGTACGGCTTCCCCGCCGACACGAACCGCCTGTGGGCGTGGCCGATCCAGTCGCACATGACCTCGATGCTCCTGGCCTCTGCCTATCTCGGTGGGTGCTACTTCTTCCTGCGCGTCCTGCTGGTGGAGCGACGCTGGGCAGCGGTACGGGCCGGCTTGGTGTCGGTGGCCTTGTTCGCGACCCTGCTCGGCGTTGCCACCGTCTTGCACTGGGACAAGTTCTCCCACGGCAAGCTGGCCTTCTGGCTGTGGGCTGGCCTGTACCTCACGGCTCCCTTCGTCGTGGTGGCGGTGTGGCTGCTCAACCAGCGGTATGCCGGTTCGCCGGCCCCCGACGCGGCGCGCCTCGGGCGCGTGCAGCGGTGGGTCGTGGCCGGGGTGGGCGCCCTGGCGGTGTTGACCGGCGTGGCACTGTTCGTGGCCCCGGCCCGGGCGATCAGCGTCTGGCCCTGGTCGCTGACCCCGTTGACCGGCCGCGTGGTCGGTGCGACGTTCTGCCTCGGGGCTGCCGGGCTCGGGGTGCTGGTGGACGACCGCTGGGAGGCGGTGCGCCTGATGCGGGGAGTCCAGCTGGTGATGTTCGCGCTGATCCTCGTGGCTGGGGTGCGCGCGCGACACGAGTTCTTCGCCGACCGTCCGTTGACCTGGGTGATGGGCATGGGTTTCGTTGCCCTGCTTGCGCTTTCGGCTGCCTCAGCGGTGAGTGACGCGGCTCATCGACCCACAACGGGTCGACGCTCCATGCGCGCACAACCGCGCTGACGCGGGCGGTCGTCCAGCCAAGACGCAACAACGGTATGCCGCGTGGTCACGGTGACCACGCGGCATACCTCCTCCTCGCTCAGCCGGCGGTGACGACCAAGGTGTGCGTGCCCGCCTTGGTGGGGACGGTGACCTCGAGCCCGCGGTTCGTGGTGCGTGTGGTCCAGTCGGTCAGCGCGTGTCCGTCGAGCACGACACCTGACACCGTTGCGCCGCGCGGGAGGGTATGGCCCAGCCAGACCTTCGACGCGCCGACCGCGCCGGGCACGTCGACGGTCGTGGTGTAGGTCGACCCGGCGTGCGTCGCGGCGACGTCGGCGAACCCGCCGCCGAGCCGGATGTGCGACCCGGACGCCGAGGGTTGCCCGGCGGGAACCTGCGGCACCACGGTGAGCGAGCCGTTGCCGAGGTCAGGCTGGACGCCGAGCCACTGGTGGACGACCGGCCACGCCGTCCCGTAGTTGCCCCACGCCTGCATGAACATCGAGCGGCAGGTCCAGCAGCGGTCGATGTTGGCACCCTGGTCGGGGGAGGGGAAGATCTCCGGCATCGCACCGGGCTGCTCGTCGGGGGTGCCGCCGGTCGCGGGCTCGGCGAACATCGGCTCCGCCAGCGCGTGGGTGTACCGCTGCTGCTGGCCCGCACCCAGGCGGCCGTAGTTGCCCTCGCCGACGGACTGGATCGACGTGGTCAGGCCGAAGATGACCTTCTCGCCCAGCCCGTTCGCGCCGCCGCCACAACCGGTGTGGAACAGGCCCGGGTTGAACGGCGGGGTCCCGCTGTAGCAGTCGTTCTCGCGACCGCCCAGGGCCGTCGTGCCGTGGTCGTGGGGAGCCAGGCCGGCGACGGTGCGCCCGTTGACGCGCAGCTCGGCCTCCATCGGCGTCTGGCCGATCCAGTGCTTCTGGAACGACTGGACGTTGCCCGGGTCCTGGAGGGAGTCGGCGTACTGCGACTGGGACTCGAACCACCATGTGCCGTCGAAGCGCTGCTGCGCCTCGCGGGCGAGGCCCTGCGCCCACGCGAACGTCGTGCCGTCGTGCTTCGACTTGGCCATGTCGGCCAGGTCGTAGAGGCCGCGGATGAAGTAGACGGTGTTGTCCAGCTTCTCCTGGCCCATCCCGCCGCGCTCGACGTTGCCCAGCCCCTCGGGCCAGCCGTCGTGGTCGGCGTCGAGGGTGCGCGCGACGTAGCGCAGGTTGCGGACGGCGAAGTCGTACATCTCGTCGCGGAAGCCGTCGTCGCCAGTCCAGCGCCAGAGCAGGGCGACGGCACTGGGGAACTTCACTGTCTCGTCGGTGTTGAAGTTGTAAGTGGTGGTGCCGTCCGGGTTGGTGGAGCGCGAGTCCTGTCCGAACCAGATCGACCCGTCGGAGACCACCTCGTGGGTGACCACACCTGAGCCGTTGTTGAGGATGTCGGACACGTCCCGCAGGGCGCGCAGGTGGTCCTCGATCGCCTCGAACTGGCCGATCGAGACCGCCGCGAACGCGGTGTACTCCGCGTCCGTGCCGAAGATCCACGGGTAGTCAGGGAAGCCCGCCCCGATCCAGGTGGCCTGCGGGACAGTGCCTGCGGGGGCCGGGAACTGCTTGCCCTGGTTGGTCCACCGGATGTGCAGGTCGGTCGCGGTCTGGGTGAGGTCGGCGATGTTCTGCTTGCCCCACTCCACGGCGTCCTGGACCTGCGGGTCACCCGGGAGTGACAGCTGCGTCATCTGCGAGAGGGCCTGGCGGGAAGCCTTCTTCCTCGCGAGCGCAGCGGCTGGGTCGGCCAGCGCCTTGGCCAGCTCGCCGCGGGCGCTCGGGACACCTTGGTCGGAGCCGGCGACGGCCAGCCACACCGTCTTCGCCCCGCTGGCCGGCAGGTCGACTGAGTAGGTCAGC
>JAICSZ010000440.1 GCA_025936615.1 Pedococcus sp.
AGCAGCTCCCCGACGGTGGCCAGCCCTGGGCGGGCGACCAGGGCGACCTTGGGCGGGGCGTTGTCGGCCTCGACCACTGCGGTGAGCTGGGCGTCGACGGTCTCGGGAGTGGCGGTACCGTGCCCCAGCAGCGCCGCCCGCAGCGCCTTGACGACCCACTCCGGGTGCGACTGCTCCACCGCGAGCCGCGCCGCAAGGTCGCCGTCGGGCACCACCCGCGACGTCCAGTCCTGGAGGCTGCGCTCGCTGATCCGACGCATCACCGCGTTGACGAAGCCGGCCGCCCCCGCGCCGTTGACGCGGCGGGCCAGGCCCACCGTCTCGTCGGCCGCGGCGTGTGGAGGCACCCGCATGCCGAGCAGCTGGTGGGCACCGAGCCGCAGCGTGTCCAGCACGGCGCTGTCGATGCGTGACAACGGGCGGTCCGCGGCTGCGCTGATGATCGGGTCGTAGAGACCGTGCATGCGGATGGCGCCGTAGACCAGCTCGGTGGTGAACGCAGCGTCTCGACCGTGGATCCGCCTGTCCCGCAAGACCTTCGGCAGCTCGAGGTTGGCGTAGGCGCCATCGGCAACGGCCCGCATCACGGTGTAGGCCGCCAGCCGCTGCGGGTCGGTGCTGCGGCTGCGCTCGCTCGGTCGCTGCCTCGAGCGCCGGCGTTCCTCAGCCATCGCCGAGGCGCTCCCCCGGCTCGATCCGGGCCCCGCGTGACCAGTCGGCGGCGGGCATGGCCCGCTTGCCCTGCGGCTGCACGTCGCCGAGCCGGACCAGCCCCGCGGTGGTCCCCACGTGGACGGCCTGGTGGGTGACCAGGAGCTCACCGGGCGCCAGGCTCGGCACGTCGGCCTCGGTCCCGTCGCCGCCGTGCGGGGTGGCCGCCGACGCGAGCGGCAGCACCTTGAGCCGCTCGCCACGGAACGTCGTCCACGCACCAGGCGCGGGGGTGCAGCCGCGCACCTGCCGGTCCACCACGATCGCCGGTCGGTCCCACCGGACCCTCGCGTCCTCGACCTCGAGCTTCGGCGCCAGGGAGACGCCCTCGGCCGGCTGCGGGACCGCCGACAGCGAGCCGTCAGCCAGGCCGTCGAGGGTTGCGACGAGCAGTGCGGCTCCGCCGTGGGAGAGCCGGTCGAGCAGGGTCCCCGCGGTGTCCCTCGGCCGGATGGTCTCGGTCATCACGCCGTAGACGGGCCCGGTGTCCAGCCCCTCCTCGAGGCGGAAGGTCGAGGCCCCCGTCACCTCGTCACCCGCCATCACGGCATGCTGCACCGGGGCGGCGCCGCGCCACGCCGGCAGCAGAGAGAAGTGCAGGTTGACCCAGCCGTGCACGGGGACCTCCAGCGCCTCCTGCGGGACGAGCGCGCCGTAGGCGACCACGGGACAGGCGTCCGGAGCGAGCTCGCGCAGCCGGTCGAGGAACTCCGGCTCGCGGGGCCGGGCCGGGGTGAGCACCTCGATGCCGTGCTCCTGCGCCCGCTCGCGCACAGCCGACGGGACCAGCCCCCGGCCGCGACCCGCACGGGCGTCGGGTCGCGTCAGCACGGCCACGACCTCGTGGGAGGAGGCAAGCAGTGCGTCCAGCGCGGGGAGCGCGACGCCGGGCGTGCCGGCGAAGACCAGCCGCATCACATGCCCCGACCGAAGGTGGCGTGCGGGCTGAGCTTCACCGTGGGCACGGTCCCGCCCGCCCACTCCGCCTCGCGGATCGCGCGCATCGCGGCCTTGCGCTGCTCGCGGTCCATCCGGTCGATGAACAGGATCCCGTCGAGGTGGTCGGTCTCGTGCTGGATGCACCGGGAGAGCAGGTCGGAGCCCTCGAGCACCACGGGCTCGCCGAACTGGTTGAACCCCTTGGCCACCACCCGCAGCGCGCGAGGCGTCTCGAAGCGCAGGCCGGGGAAGGACAGGCAGCCCTCCTCGCCCTCCTGGAGCTCCTCGGAGAGGTCGAGGTCCGGGTTCACCAGGTGGCCCAGCTCGCCGTCGACCCAGTAGGTGAACACCCGCAGGCCCACGCCCAGCTGGGGGGCCGCGAGCCCCGCTCCCGGCGCGTCGACCATGGTGTCGGTCAGGTCCTTGACCAGCTGGCGCAGCTCGCGGTCGAAGTCGACCACCGGCTCCGCGGGTGTGCGCAGGACGGGGTCGCCGAACAGGCGGATGTTCTGGATCGACACGCCGGCAAGTCTAGGAGGGCAGCCCGGCCGCCTTCGCGAGTACCTCCAGGGCCTCCAGGAACTCGGCCGGGCGCTCGAGGTGTGGCGAGTGCCCGCACCCCTCCAGGGTGACCTCCGTGAAGGAGCCGCCGGCCGCGGCATACCGCTCGAGCACTGCCCTGGTCTGGCCCACCATCGGCTGGGGAGGGCACTCATCGGCACCCGGCCACCCCGGCACCGCCCCGAGCTGTCCCAGGTAGGCGAGGTCGAACAGGGAGGTGTCCGACACGAT
>JAICSZ010000144.1 GCA_025936615.1 Pedococcus sp.
CCGGCGGTCGCCGCCGCGCTCGGGCTGCTCGTGGCGCGCCACCTCGACCACCGCGCCGCCCGCCTCGTTGCCGTGGGCGGCTCGCTGCTCACCGTGCTCGTCGCGCTCGTGCAGCTCTTCGCCGTCCATGCCGCGCAGCCCGCCCGGGTCGTGCACACGCTCGCACCCCTCCACGCGGGCGAGCTGCGGATCCCGTTGGAGCTGCAGGCAACCGCCCCCGTCGCGCTCATCGCCGCGGTGGTCGCGGTCGTCACGTGGGCGGTCCAGGCCTTCGCCGGCTGGTACCTGCGCGACGACGACCGCTACGGCGTCTTCGCCGCGACCGTCTCGATCTTCAGCGCCGGCATGCTGCTGACCGTCCAGTCCGCCGACCTCGTCCTCACCCTCGTCGGCTGGGAGGTGATGGGCTGGTGCTCCTACCTGCTCATCGGCCACTGGACCCGCAAGGAGAGCGCGCGGCGGGCCGCGCTCAAGGCCTTTCTCGTCACCCGGCTCGCGGACGTCGGGTTCGTCCTCGGGGTGGTGGCCCTGGCCACCCACGCCGGCTCCACGGCATACCCCGTCGTCATTGCCTCGTATGCCGGCGACTCACCGACCCTGCCGATGGTCCTGTTGCTCGTCGGCATCCTCGGCAAGTCGGCGATGTTCCCCTTCCACGACTGGCTGCCCGACGCCATGGAGGGCCCCACCCCAGCCTCGGCGCTGATCCACGCCGCCACCATGGTGGCGGCCGGCACGTTCGTGCTGGCGCAGCTCTTCGACCTGTTCGCCGCCTCCGGGCCGGCCCGCTGGCTGCTCGCGGTGAGCACGGCCGTGACGATGGTGTGGTCGGCCCTGCTCGCATTCGGGCAGAGCGACCTGAAGCGGCTGCTCGCCTACTCCACCTTGAGCCAGGTGGCGCTGATGCTCTCCGCCCTGGCCGTCGTCCCGGCGAAGGAGGGCCCGGGGGCCGGCACGCTGCACCTCTACTCGCACGCGTTCTTCAAGGCGTTGCTGTTCCTCGTGATCGGCTGGCTCAGCGTGACCCTGGGCGGCACCGCGGCGGCGACCCTGCGGGGTGGGCTGCGTGGTCACCTGTTCATCCGGCCGGCCATGTTCGTGGGGCTGCTCTCGCTCGCGGGGGTGCCTCCGCTGGTCGGGTTCTTCTCCAAGGAGCACGTCCTCGCAGCCGCCGAGGTCGGCACCGTCGACGGTCAGGTCCGGCCCGGCCTGGTGCTGTTCGCCGGGCTGCTGACCGTGCCGCTGACCGCCGCCTACTGCATGCGCGCCTGGCTCGTGCTCGACGACCTGGGGCACACCGACGTGACCCGGCACGACGCAGACTCCGCGACCGTGGGCGTCCGGGCAGCGGTCACGGTGCTCGCGGTGCTGACGGTCGTGGGCGGCGTCATCGTGTTCACACCGCTGCTCGACGTCGGTGGCCACGTCTCCTGGTGGGCCGTGCTGATGAGCCTGCTGCTCGTCGTCGGTGCGGCGTTCGGGGTGCGCGCACTGGCCCGCGGCGAGGACCCCGCGGTGCGCCTCATGGCAGAGTCGATGCCGAGGTTCGACAACGGGTTCGGGATCGACCGGCTCTACGTCGCGGCCGTCGCCACCCCCGTCCTGGCCCTCGCGCGGCTCGTCGTCTTCCTCGACCGCGAGGTCGTCGACGCCTACGTCCGCGGGGCCGCGCTCACCACCACCCTGACCGGGCGCGGTGGCCACCGCGCCCACGCGACCGAGCGCGCAGCATCGGGCCTCGCGTGGGTCGTCGCCGGGGTCGTCGTCGTGGGACTGGCGGGGGTGGCCCTGTGGTGATCCTCGCCAGCCTCGTCGTGCCCGCCGCGGTGGCGGTCTGGCTGCTGACCGCAGGGCGCGGCCTGTCGCACCGGGCGGCGAACCTGCTCGCCATGGCGGCCAGCGTCCTGACCCTGTGGGGAGTGCTGCTGGCCGTCATCGTCCGCCCGGTCGTCGACCGTGCCTGGGTGCCGTCGATGGGGTTGCGCTGGCAGCTCGCGGTCGACGGGATCAGCGCGCCGCTGCTCCTGCTCGTGGCGGTGCTCGGCGTCGGCGTGGTCCTGCACACGACCGACCGCCCGCCGGAGGGCGGGACCAGCCCGACGTTCCACGCGTGCCTGCTGCTCGTCGAGCTCGGGGCCCTGGCGACGTTCTACGCCCGCGACGCGGTGCTGTTCTTCGTCGCGTTCGAGCTGGTGCTGGTGCCCATGTGGGTCTTGATCACGAGGTTCGGCGACCAGCACCGGGCGGCCGAGCGCGCCGATGCAGGCGGCCGGTTCGTCCTCTACACCGCGTTCGGGTCGACGCTCATGCTCGTCGGCATCCTCGCCCTCGTCGCGCAGGCGGGCACCGCCGACCTGGACGTGCTCGCCCAAGGTGCAGGAGCCGGCATACCCGTGCACACCCAAGTGCTCGTCGCCGCGCTGCTCACGACGGGGCTCGCCGTCAAGGTGCCCATCTTCCCGCTGCACACGTGGCTGCCGTCCGCGCACACCATCGCGCCCACCGCCGGCTCGGTGCTGCTCGCCGCGGTCCTGCTCAAGATGGGCACCTACGGGCTGGTCCGGCTGCCGCTGGCCACGCTGCCCGAGGGGTTCTCCCGCATCGCGCCGGTGCTCGGAGCGCTCGGGGCGGTGGGCATCCTGTGGGGAGGGCTGGCCTGCCTCGTCGAGCGTGACCTCAAGCGCCTCGTGGCCTACTCCTCGGTCGCGCACATGGGGTTCGTCGCCATCGGGCTCGCATCCGGCACCCGCACCGGGCTACAGGCCGCGCTGTTCGCCAACATCGCCCACGGCGTGATCGCCTCCCTGCTGTTCGTCGTGGTCGGCGGGCTCAAGGAGCGGTGGGGCAGCGCCGACCTCGAGACCGCCAGGGCCGCGGTGCGCGAGGTGGCGCCGCGCCTCGGCTTCGCCCTCGTGGTCGGCTTCGCCGCCTCGCTCGGGCTGCCGGGGCTGGCCGGCTTCTGGGGCGAGTTCCTTGCCGTGTATGCCGCGTGGTCACCCGCCGAGGACCGGCCCGGCGGGTTGTTCCGCACCTTCGCGGTGCTCGCCGCGCTCGGCACGGTCCTCGCCGCGGGGTACTCCCTGCGCGTGCTCCGCACGGTCTGGGCGGGGCAGCGGACCACGCCGCTGATCACGGACAGCCGCGACAGCGAGTGGGACGTCGTCGCCGTGCTGGTCCTGGCGACCGTGGTGCTCGGCGTCCTGCCGGGCCCGCTGCTGTCCATGACGAGCGGCGCCGTCACCAGCATCGTTGGAGCGGCGCGATGAGACCCGCAACGGCCACGCTCCTCTCCATCGACTGGCTGGTGCTGGCCCCTGTGCTCGCACCGGCGGCCGGCGCGCTGCTGGTGCTGCTCCTCGACGCCGTGGTCCCGCCCCTGTCACGGGCGCACGCCGCGGTGGGAGTGGTGGCGCTCGCCGCCGGGTTCGCGCTCGCCGTGCCGGGAGCGGTCCGCACCGCCGACCTGCCCCTGCGCACCCTGTGCCTCCCCGCCCCGGACGGGGCCTGTCTCTACGAAGCCGGTCCGCTGTCCAGCGCGCTGCAGCTCGGCGCGCTCGGGTCGGCCCTGGTCGTGGTCCTGCTGATGTGGCCGGGGGAGCGGGAGCGCCTGGCGCTGCGTGGCGGCCCCGCGGTCGTCGTCTCCCTCGTGCTGGCAGCGACAGCGGGTGCGTGCGGGGTCGCTGCCGCGCACGACCTCGGCTCGTGGCTGGTCTGCCTCGAGCTGGCCACCCTGCCCGTCGTGGCGCTGGTCGCGCTGCGCGGCACGCAGGCAGCCGGCCGTGGCGCGCTCGCCCTGCTGACGACGTCGCTGATCTCCTTCGCGATGCTCGCGCTCGGTGCGGCGCTGTGGCTGGTCGCCACCGGTGAGGCCGTGTTCGTCCGGGGCGCGGCGCAGGACGCGCTGGCGGACCCGGCGCGACGGGGGGTCCTCGGGCTCGGGGTCGTGCTGCTGCTCGCGGGACTGGGCTTCAAGCTCTCGCTCGTCCCGTTCCACGTGTGGACCCCACAGGCTTATGCCGGGGGGTCCGAACCGGTGGCCGCGTTCCTCGCGGCGACGTCGAAGGTCGCGGCACTCGCGGCCCTGGTCGTGGTCCTGGGCCCCCTCGCCGATGCCCGCGCACCGGTGCTCGTCGCGATGGGCATCCTCGCGGCCCTGTCCATGACCGTCGGGAACGTCCTCGCGCTCGTGCAGGACGACCCGGTGCGCCTGCTTGCCTGGTCCACCGTCGCCCAGGCCGGGTGGGTGGTGCTGCCACTGTCGGCGCTCGAGGGCGGGTCGACGGCGGCGTCCGGCGCCTACCTGCTGGCCTATGTCATCGCGACGGTGGTCGCCTTCGCGGTCGTCCACGTGGTCGCAACGGCGCCGCCGGCCAGGGGTGCGCCGAGCGGGCGACGCGACCTCGCGGCATACACCGGCCTGCTCCGGAGCCACCCGCTGCTCGGGGGTGCGCTGGGACTGGCCCTGCTCTCGCTCGCGGGCCTGCCGCCGGGCATCGTCGGGCTGGTCGCGAAGGTGGTTGCGCTGCGGCCCGTCGTCGGCGGCGGCCAGTGGGCGCTCGCCCTCATCGCCGTGGCCAACGCGGTCATCGGGATCGCCGTCTACCTGCGGTGGTTCGCCGTGCTGCTGCGGGACCCGGACACGGGCCAGGCGGCGCGCGTGGTGCGTTCGGTGCCGCGACCCGCGCTCGTCGCCGTGGTGCTCGCCGCGGTGGTGCTCGTGGCGACCAGCGTCATGCCCCAGCTCCTGCTCGGCCTGGTGGACTGAGCCGCGGCGGCGCGGGGGAACGTCGAGCCCGGAGGGAGCGTTGAGCCTGACATGCACAACCATTTCAACGGGCTGAAGACCGCTGCCCTGTTCGGCGCGATCTTTGCCCTGCTGCTGGCGATCGGCGGCGGCATCGCCGGCTACACCGGCAACAGCTCGTTCCTGTGGATCTTCGCGCTGATCGGCGTCGGCACCACCGCCTACGGCTACTGGAACTCCGACAAGCTGGCGATCAAGGCCATGCACGCCTACCCGGTGAGCGAGGCCCAGGCGCCGGTGATGTACCGCATCGTCCGCGACCTCTCGACGGCGGCGGGCAAGCCCATGCCGCGCCTCTACATCTCGCCGACCCAGGCGCCCAACGCCTTCGCCACCGGCCGCAACCCCGAGAACGCCGCCGTCTGCTGCACCGAGGGCATCCTCGGGCTGCTCGACGAGCGCGAGCTGCGCGGGGTCCTCGGCCACGAGCTGATGCACGTCTACAACCGCGACATCCTCACCGGCTCGGTCGCCGCCGCCGTCGCCGGCGTGATCACCTCGGTCGCGCAGATGATGATGTTCGCCAGCATGTTCGGCGGGGGCGACGACGAGGAGCGGTCCAACCCCTTCGCGATGCTGGCCATGGCGCTGCTCGCGCCGTTCGCAGCGATGTTCATCCAGATGGCGATCAGCCGCACCCGCGAGTACGACGCCGACGAGGACGGCTCCAAGCTCACGGGCGACCCGCTCGCCCTCGCCTCGGCCCTGCGCAAGCTCGAGGCCGGCGTCGCGCGGGCGCCCCTCGCCCCCACCCCCGCGATCCAGAACTCCAGCCACATGATGATCGCCAACCCCTTCCGCCCGCAGGACGTCTCCCGGTTCTTCTCCACCCACCCGCCCATGGCCGAGCGCATCGCCCGGCTCGAGCAGATGGCCTACGGGTTCCGCCAGCGCTGACCGGCGCTGACCGGCCCTCGGCGACCCGGCGGGCGCGGATGCGCACCGCTGCGCATCCGCGTGCTAGCCTTTCCGCAGTTGCAGTTGCAGTTCCTCGTTTGTGTGGGCCCGCCAATGTGTGCGGGCCCTTTTCACTTTCACTGCCGCCGGGTCCGGTGGCGCCGGGATCGCTTGCCGCAGCTGGTGGACCGCACTCGCGGCCCATCCCGGCCACACAGAAGAGAGACTCCCATGGCACAGGGAACAGTGAAGTGGTTCAACGCTGAGAAGGGCTTCGGCTTCATCGCCCAGGACGGCGGCGGCCCCGACGTGTTCGTGCACTACAGCGCGATCGAGACCGACGGCTACCGCTCGCTCGACGAGGCGCAGCGCGTCGAGTTCGACGTGACGCAGGGCCCCAAGGGCCCGCAGGCCGAGAAGGTCCGCGCAGTCTGAGGCGACCCCTCCAGCA
>JAICSZ010000162.1 GCA_025936615.1 Pedococcus sp.
AAGGCGCTCAAGCTGACCATCCACCCGCCGCGGACCGACATCCCCATCTACCTCGCCGCGGTCGGCCCAAAGAACCTCGAGCTGGCCGGCGAGGTGGCCGACGGCTGGCACGCCATCTTCTTCAGCCCCGAGCACTCCGGCGACCTCGTCGAGTCCGTGGCCGCCGGCCGCCGTCGAGCCGGCGAGGGCACCGAGGCGGACCCCCTGGAGGGCTTCGACATCGCGCCCGCGGTGCCGGTCGTGATCGCCGACGACGTGCAGGCCGCCGCCGACTCGCTGCGTGCCTACGCCGCCCTGTACGTCGGTGGCATGGGGTCCCGCGAGCAGAACTTCTACAACCGCCTCGCCGTCCGGATGGGCTTCGAGGAGGCTGCGGCGAAGGTCCAGGACCTCTACCTCGCCAGACAGCACCGTGACGCGGCCGCGGCCGTGCCGTTCGAGTTCATCGACGCGACCGCGCTGATCGGGCCCCGTGAGCGCATCCGCGACCGGCTCCAGCGCTACGCCGAGGCGGGTGTGGGGACGCTGTCCGTGGCGCCGTTCGCAGGCGGCCTGGAGGAGCGGCTGCACGTCGTGCGCACGATGGCCGAGCTGATGGGGGAGACTGGCGCCTCGTGAGCACCCTGAGCTACCTCGACGCGCTGGTCCTCGGCGTGGTGGAGGGCCTGACCGAGTTCCTGCCCGTCTCGTCCACGGGCCACCTGACCATCACCGAGAAGGCCCTCGGCCTCAAGGTCGACGACGTCGGCGTCACCGCGTACACGGCGGTCATCCAGCTCGGGGCGATCGTCGCCACCTTCCTGTACTTCTGGCGTGACATCGTGCGGCTGTTCCTCGCATGGGCCAACGGCCTGCGCAGCGCGCAGGCCCGCGAGCACCACGACTACCAGCTCGCCTGGGCGGTGGTCGTCGGCTCGATCCCGGTCGGGATCGTCGGCTTCGCGGCGAAGGACCTGATCAGCGGTCCGCTCCGGAGCCTGTGGGTGGTGGCGGGGGCACTCATCCTCTGGAGCGCCGCGATGTGGCTCGCCGAGAGCCGCCACGCGATGCTGGAGCGGCAGGGCGTCGACCGCGACGAGGGTGCGGTCACCCTCAAGGACGGGCTCGTCATCGGCCTGGTCCAGTGCCTGTCGCTGGTCCCCGGTGTCAGCCGGTCCGGCGCGACCATCTCGGCCGGGCTCTTCCGCGGCATCAACCGGGTCACGGCGACCAACCTGTCCTTCTTCATGGCCATCCCGGCGCTCACCGCAGCCGGCCTGTTCGAGGCCGTCCAGGAGCGCGACCACCTCAAGGGTCTCGGCCTCGGCCAGATGGCCGTCGGCCTCGTGGTGTCCTTCGTGGTGGCCTACGGCTCGATTGCGTGGCTGCTGCGCTTCGTGCGCTCCAACAAGATCACGGCGTTCGTGTGGTACCGCGTGGCGCTCGGCATCGTCCTGGTCGCGCTGCTGGCGACCGGTGCCATGTCCGCGACCTGAGGGGCCGGGCTACAGCCAGCCCGACCGTCGGAACGCGCGGTACAGCGCGACGCACAGCACCGCCATCAGCGCGAGCGCCAGGAAGTACCCGTAGTGCCAGTGCAGCTCGGGCATGTTGTCGAAGTTCATGCCGTAGATGCCGGCCAGCATGGTCGGCACGGCGGCGATCGCGACCCACGCGGAGATCTTGCGCATGTCGTTGTTCTGCTGCACCGAGATCTGCGTCAGGTGCGCACTGAGGATGTCGGTGAGCAGCCGGTCGTAGGACTCGACGTGGTCGATGACCTTGAGGAGGTGGTCAGCGACATCGCGCAGCAAGAGGCGGATCTCCTTGTTGGGCAAGGGGGACCGCGACCCGTCCTGCAGCAGCTGCAACGGTGCCGCGAGCGGTGTCGCCGCCCGCCTGAACTCGAGGACCTCGCGCTTGAGCTTGTAGATCGTCTCCGAGTTGACGTCACCCGAGCCCGAGAACACGGCGGCCTCGATCTCCTCGAGGTCGGTCTCGAGCTCGGCGTCGATGGCGAGGTAGTTGTCGACGATGCTGTCGGTCACTGCGTGCAGCACGGCGATCTCGCCCAGCTTCAGCACGCCGGGGTTGGCCTCCAGTCGGTGCCGCACGTCGCTGAGCGGGTTGGCCTCGCCGCGCCGCACCGTGACCACGAACCGGTCACCGATGAACATCATCAGCTCGCCGGTCTCGACGTCCGAGGTCTCCTCGATGTACCGCAACGTCTTCACCACCACGAAGATGGTCTTGTCGTAGAGCTCCACCTTGGGCCGCTGGTTGCCCTTCACCGCGTCCTCGACCGCCAGCGGGTGCAGCTTGAGCTCGTCGTTGACCAGCTCGAACTCCGCGTCCGTCGGGTTCTTCAGCCCGATCCACAGGAAGGCGTGCGGGTCGTCGCCGGCACGGATCTCGTCGAGGGCTTCGCTGAGGTCGCCGCAGCCGTGCCTCACCCCGTGGCGGTACACGGCCTGGTCCACGATCACGCGCCTACTCCACCACGTCGTGGCCCTGGTCGCGAGGAGGCGCACGTAGAGTGCCGCACGTGCCCACCTGCCTACTGGTCCGCCACGGACAGTCCACCGCCAATGGTGACGGGGTCCTCGCCGGCCGGCTCCCCGGCATACACCTCTCGCAGGTGGGGCACGAGCAGGTGGCTCGGCTGGCCGCCCGCTTCGCGGACTCAGGCGTCGTACGGGTGGTGAGCAGCCCGCTCGAGCGGTGCCTCGAGACGGCCCGGCCACTCGCCGCGGCACTGGGGGTGGACGTGGTGCTCGACGGGGACCTCGAGGAGTGCGCCTACGGCGCCTGGACCGGCCGCCGGCTCGCCGAGCTCGTCAAGGAACCGCTGTGGGCCACCGTGCAGGACGACCCCGCGAGTGCGCGCTTCCCCGACCACGACCGGTATGCCGCGGAGAGCCTCGGCGAGATGGCCGAGCGGGTGGTTGGTGCGGTCCGGCGCATCGACGCCGAGGTCGCCGCTGCATCGGGGCAGCGAGCCATGTGGGTCGCGGTGAGCCACGGCGACCTCATCAAGGCGGTGCTGGCCGACGCGACCGGCGCCGGCCTCGCGCACTTCCAGCGCTACACGGCCGACCCGGCCTCGCTCTCGGCGGTGCGCTACGGCGAGCGGCACACCTTCCTGCTGGCTGCCAACGACCTGGCGCCAGACCTCGGCCGGTTCCGCGTGCCCGACGACAAGCGGTCGGGGGACGACGCGGTGGTCGGCGGCGGCCCGGGTCGGGCGAGTTAGAGTCGGGTCATGGCGGTGAACGAGTTCGACCCCCCCGACAGGTTCGTGGCGGGCACCGTCGGGCCGCCCGGACAGCGGACCTTCTTCCTGCAGGCCAGCGAGGGCCGCAGGCTGCTCAGCGTGTCCGTCGAGAAGGAGCAGGTTGCGGTGCTCGCCGACCGCATCAACGACATGCTCGACTCCTACGCCGGCGGCAGTGGGGGCGACCCTGCTGCGACCGAGGTTGCCGACAACGCACCGCTCGACACCCCGATCGAGGACGAGTTCCGGGTCAACACGCTCAGTCTCGGCTGGGACGAGGGCCGACAGGTGCTCGTCATCGAGTGCCTCGACCGCGACCCGGACGACCCTGAGTCCGTCGTCCCCGACGTCCTGTCGGGCGAGCCCAAGCTGGTGCGCATCGTGCTGAGCCCCGCCCGCGCCCGCGCGTTCGCGCGCCGGGCCCAGAGCGTCCTGTCCGCCGGTCGGCCACCCTGCCCGTTCTGCGGGGGGCCCCTGGAGCCCGAGGGCCACATCTGCCCCCGGGCGAACGGCTACAAGCGCTGACGCCGGTGCGTCCGGACGGGTCCTCGGTCCTCGACGTGCTCGCGGACGGCGACGTCGACGTGGTTGGCCGCATCGCCGACGCGTCCAACCTCGCCCTGCTGGTGCGGGTCGGCGCAGCCGGGCTGCACGCCATCTACAAGCCGGTCTCGGGGGAGCGACCGCTGTGGGACTTCCCGGAGGGGACCCTCGCCGCCCGCGAGGTGGGCACCTACCTCCTCAGTGCTGCCGGCGGCTGGGACATCGTGCCCGAGACCGTGCTCCGGGACGGCCCCTTCGGGCCCGGGTCGGTGCAACGGTGGGTCGGCGACCCACTGGTCGAGCCGCAGCACCCTGTCGACCTGGTCGCCCCCGATGCCGTCGGACCGGGGTGGCTGCCGGTCCTCACCGGCGAGGGCGCGAACGGCCGGCCGGTCGTGGTGGTCCACGAGGACTCCGCCCCGATGCGCGCCGTCGCGGTCTTCGACGCGGTGGTCAACAACTCTGACCGCAAGGGCTCGCACCTGGTCCGCGAGGGGGCGGCGCTGCGCGGGTTCGACCACGGGGTGTGCCTGCACGAGGACGACAAGCTGCGCACCGTGGTGTGGGGCTTCGCCGGGCAGCAGATCGGTGACGACGACCTCGGTCGCGTCGAGCGCGTGCACGCGCTGGTGACCGACGGGACAAGCGAGCTGCGAGCCGCGCTCGAGCCCCTGGTCACCCCGGCCGAGGTGGCCGCGCTGGAGGTGCGCTGCCGCGCGCTGCTGGACCACGCGGCATACCCGGTCCCGACCGGCGAGTGGCCTGCCATCCCCTGGCCGCCGCTCTGAGGCAGCCACGTAGGCTCTGCGCGTGATCTCCTGGCCGACCCCCTTCATCCCCACGGTGCCCGGGAGCGGCCCACCGGTGCAGGTGTTCGACTCCGCGACCGGTGCGGTTCGGGCGATCACGCCCGGGCCGGTCGCCCGGATGTACGTCTGCGGGATCACCCCGTACGACGCCACACACATGGGTCACGCCGCCACCTACGTCACCTTCGACGTCCTCGGGCGCGCGCTGCGCGACTCCGGCCACGAGGTGTCGTACGTGCAGAACGTCACCGATGTCGACGACCCGCTGCTCGAGCGGGCGAACCGCGACGGGGTCGGCTGGGAGGACCTGGCGGCAGAGGAGATCGCGCTGTTCCGCGAGGACATGACCGCGCTGGCAGTGGTACCGCCCGACCACTACGTCGGCGTCGTGGAGAGCATCGAGTCAGTGGGGGCGGCGGTGCGCGACCTGCTGGAGCGGGGCGCCGCCTACGCCGTCGAGACGCCCGACTCCGCCGGCGACGACCTCTACCTCGATCTCACGACCGATCCCGGGTTCGGCGGGGTCTCGAACTGGACCCGCGAGCAGATGCTCGAGGTCTACGCCGACCGGGGCGGCGACCCGGACCGCGCCGGCAAGCGCGACGTCCTCGACCCGCTGCTGTGGCGAGCGGCGCGAGCCGGTGAGCCGTCGTGGGCGGCGGACGGGCTGCCCGACGGCCGTCCGGGGTGGCACGTGGAGTGCACGGCGATCGCGCTCCAGCACCTCGGGATGGCCTTCGACGTCCAGGGTGGCGGCACCGACCTGGTCTTCCCGCACCACGAGATGAGCGCCACGCAGGCGGTGGTGCTCACCAAGGAGCGTCCGTTCGCCCGCGCGTACGTGCACCAGGCGATGGTCGGCCTGGACGGCGAGAAGATGAGCAAGTCGCGGGGCAACCTGGTGCTCGTCTCGCGGCTGCGCGCGGACGGCCACGACCCCATGGCGGTGCGGCTGGCCCTGCTGGCGCGCAGCTACCGGACCGAGTGGGCCTGGA
>JAICSZ010000080.1 GCA_025936615.1 Pedococcus sp.
CAGATCGTGACCTTCATCGACGAGCTGCACACCGTCGTGGGTGCCGGCGCGACCGGCGAGGGTGCCATGGACGCGGGCAACATGCTCAAGCCGCTGCTCGCCCGCGGCGAGCTGCGCCTGGTCGGCGCCACCACGCTCGACGAGTACCGCGAGCACATCGAGAAGGACCCTGCGCTGGAGCGCCGCTTCCAGCAGGTCTTCGTCGGCGAGCCGTCGGTCGAGGACACCGTCGCGATCCTGCGAGGGCTCAAGGAGCGCTACGAGGCGCACCACAAGGTCGAGATCGAGGACTCCGCGCTGGTGGCAGCGGCGTCGCTGTCCGACCGCTACATCACGGGCCGCCGGCTCCCCGACAAGGCGATCGACCTGGTCGACGAGGCAGCCTCCCGGCTGCGCATGGAGATCGACTCGAGCCCCGTCGAGATCGACGAGCTCCGCCGTGTGGTCGACCGGCTCAAGATGGAAGAGCTGCACCTGGTCAACGAGACCGACGAAGCATCCCAGGCGCGCCTGGAGCGGCTGCAGCAGGACCTCGCGGACAAGTCCGAGCAGCTGTCCGCGCTCAACGCGCGCTGGGAGCAGGAGAAGTCGGGGCTCAACAAGGTCGGTGAGCTCAAGAAGCAGCTCGACGACCTGCGCACCCGGGCCGACCGGCTCCAGCGCGACGGTGACTACGAGGGCGCCTCGCGGCTCCTCTACGGCGAGATCCCCGAGGTGGAGCAGCAGCTCGCCCGGGCCAACGAGGCCGAGGTGGCCGCAGGCCTCGACGACGAGGACCTCATGGTCAAGGAGCGCGTCGGTGCCGACGACATCGCCGAGGTGATCTCGGCCTGGACCGGCATCCCGGCCGGCCGCCTGCTCCAGGGCGAGACCGAGAAGCTGCTCTCGATGGAGTCCATCATCGGGGCACGGCTCATCGGGCAGGACGCGGCCGTGCGCGCGGTCAGCGACGCCGTCCGCCGCTCGCGGGCGGGCCTGTCGGACCCCAACCGGCCCACCGGCAGCTTCCTGGTCCTCGGACCGACCGGCGTCGGCAAGACCGAGCTCGCCAAGAGCCTCGCTGACTTCCTGTTCGACGACGAGCGCGCCATGGTCCGCCTGGACATGAGCGAGTACTCCGAGCGGCACGCGGTGGCGCGCCTGATCGGCGCCCCGCCCGGCTACGTCGGCTATGAGGAGGGCGGTCAGCTGACCGAGGCGGTCCGCCGCCGGCCCTACTCGGTCGTGCTGCTCGACGAGGTCGAGAAGGCGCACCCGGAGACCTTCGACATCCTTCTCCAGGTGCTCGACGACGGCCGGCTGACCGACGGCCAGGGACGCACCGTCGACTTCCGCAACGTCATCCTCGTGATGACCAGCAACCTGGGCAGCCAGTTCCTCATCGATCCCACCCTGGACGACGAGGCAAAGCGCGACGCCGTCATGGGCGCGGTGCGGGCGGCCTTCAAGCCGGAGTTCCTCAACCGGCTCGACGAGGTGGTCATCTTCGACGCGCTCACCAGCTCCGAGCTCGCCCACATCGTGGACCTGCAGGTCCGCGAGCTGGCCACGCGGCTGGTCGACCGCCGGATCACCCTCGAGGTGAGCGATGCCGCCCGCGAGTGGCTGGCGATCACCGGCTACGACCCGGCCTATGGTGCCCGCCCGCTGCGCCGCTTGGTGCAGAAGGAGATCGGCGACCGGCTGGCCAAGGCGGTCCTGTCGGGGGAGGTGCGTGACGGCGACACCGTCAGCGTCGACCTCGACGAGGCGAACGACTCACTGACCGTGCGCCAGCGCACCGGCCTCACGACGTAGGGCATGACCCCCGATTCGCGGGTGTGGAGGAGGACCTGACGCGGACGTCGGGTCCACTCACGCGGTCGGCCTCGACGATCAGGGGTGCGACGAGCGATGGGGAGGCCTCCCCGGCAGGGATGCGGCAGGCAGCCGCCTTCGAGGTGTGGACGCGAAGGGGGCCGGGCACAGTGGGGGTTGTGAAGATCACCGACACCAGCGACCTGTGGTGGAAGACCGCCGTCATCTACTGCGTCGACATCGAGACCTTCTACGACGCCGACGGCGACGGCACCGGCGACCTCGGTGGCCTGGCCAAGCACATCGACTACCTGGCCGAGCTGGGCGTCACCTGCCTGTGGCTCATGCCGTTCTACCCCACGCCAGGGCGCGACGACGGGTACGACGTCACGGACTTCTATGGCGTGGACCCGCGGTTCGGGAGCCTCGGGCAGTTCGTCGACGTCGTCCGCACCGCCCACGACCGCGGCATGCGGGTCATCGTGGACGTGGTCATCAACCACACCTCTGACCAGCACCCGTGGTTCAAGAGCGCCCGCCGCGGAACGAACGCGAAGTTCCGCGACTGGTACGTCTGGCGGTCGGACACGCCCCCGGACACCTCGGACCAGGTCGTGTTCCCCGACAAGGAGGACAGCATCTGGGCCAAGGACGCCAAGAGCGGTGAGTGGTACCTGCACCACTTCTACTCCTACCAACCCGACCTCAACACGGCGAACGCCGCGGTGCGCGACGAGGTCGCCCGGATCTTCGGATTCTGGCTGCAGCTCGGGGTGGACGGCTTCCGGGTCGACGCGGTGCCGTTCTTCGTCGAGGACGTGGAGAGCAAGGGCGAGGACAGCGGCCACCCCGAGGTCCCGGCGAACCCCCACGACCACCTCAAGGACCTGCGGGCCTTCGTGAACCGGCGCACCGGGAACGCAGTCCTGCTCGGCGAGGTCAACGTGCCGCACAAGGAGCAGAAGCAGTACTTCGGGGGTGACGCGGGCGACGAGCTGCACATGATGTTCGACTTCATCGCGATGCAGGGCTTCTACCTGTCCATGGCCCGCCAGGACGCCCGGCCCCTCATCCGGGCGCTGAAGGACCGGCCCCCCACGCACCGGGCCTCCCAGTGGGCGACCTTCCTGCGCAACCACGACGAGCTGACCCTCGACAAGCTCAGCGACGCCGAACGGCAGGAGGTGTTCGACGCCTTCGGCCCGGAGCCGTCGATGCAGCTCTACGGTCGGGGGCTCAAGCGGAGGCTGCCACCGATGCTCGACGGCGACCCGCGTCGGGTCCGGATGGCCTACAGCCTGCTGTTCTCCCTGCCGGGCACCCCCACGATCTTCTACGGCGAGGAGATCGGCATGGGCGAGGACCTCGAGGCCGAGGGTCGGATGGCGGTGCGGACCCCCATGCAGTGGTCGAGCGGCCGCAACGGTGGCTTCTCCTCCGCGCGGCCGGGTCGGCTGGTCCGAAGGGTCACGCCCGACGGCTACGGCCCCGAGCACGTCAACGTCGCCGACCAGCGGCGCGCCCCGGACTCGCTGTGGACGTTCATGCACCGCCTGATCCAGGCGTACCGGACCTGCCCGGAGCTGGGGTGGGGCGGGTTCCAGGAGATCGAGCAGCCGCTCCACGAGGTCTTCGCTCACCGGGCGACGTGGGAGGGCGGCGCGGTCGTCACCGTGCACAACCTGGGGGGCGACGCCGTGGTCGTCGACCTGCAGGTCGACGACCACCAGGTCAGCCTCGTCGACGTCCTGGAGGACGGCGGCACGAGCATCGAGACCGACGACCATGGCCGGCTGGAACTGCCCATGGACGGCTACGGCTACCGATGGCTTCGCGTCATGCCTGTCGGCGAGGTCGCCCAGTCCTGAGCCGGACACGCATTACGTTTGGCCCATGCGCAGGACGCGGCGGTCGCCGGCGGCGGTCAGACCCAGTCGGCCCAGGGGGACCAGGTGCCACGACAGGCGGGTGCCCGGCCTTCTCGCGGCGCTGCTCGCCACCGTCCTCGTGCTGGCCGCCTGCACCAGCGGTGGGTCGTCGAAGCCGACGCCCACGGAGGAGACCCCTGCGCAGCGGCTGGCCGCGGCCCGGGCAAGGCTCGAGTCGAGCCCGGCCGTCGACTTCGAGCTCACGTCGGCGGCCCTGCCGAGCAAGGCTGTCGGGGTGTCCGGTGCCAAGGGCACAGGTCTGTTCAAGCCGCCCTCGTTCAAGGGCACGCTGAACGCCACGATCAACGGCGTCACCGGGACGGTGGAGGTCATCGCGGTCGAGCAGGACGTCTACCTCAAGTTCTTCACGCCGGGCTACAACAAGGTCGACCCGTCCGACTACGGCGCCCCGAACCCCGCCCAGCTGTTCAACCCCCAGACAGGCATCACCAGCCTCATCGCCAAGACCACCGACCCCGCCAAGGGTCAGCGGACGCGCGACGGTGCGACGGTGCTCGACACCATCACCGGCACGGTCCCGGGCAGCGCGGTCGCCGACCTGTTCGTCATCGGCGACCGCAACGGCACCTTCGACGTCACCTACGGCGTCACCCGTGACGGCACCGACCTGCGCACCGTCGTCCTCAAGGGCCCCTTCTACGCGGGCACGACCTCGACCTACACGCTGCGCCTGAAGACGCTCGACCAGGCCGTTGCGATCACCCGCCCCTAGGGCGCTGCTGGCGACCGCCTCGGTGGCGGTCGCCCTGGCCGCGGCGGACACCTACGTCGTGGTCCTCGCGCTGACCGACATGATGACGGGCGTCGGCCTGGGCATCGATGCGCTCCAGAAGGCGACGCCGATCATCTCCGGCTTCCTGCTCGGCTATGTGGCGGTGCTCCCGCTGATCGGCCGGTTGGCGGACCTCGTGGCCAGGCAACGGATCCTGCTGGGGTGCCTCCTGGTCTTCGTCGTCGGGTCGACCATCACCGCGCTCGCCGTCGACATGCCGGTGCTCGTCAGCGGGCGCCTGCTCCAGGGTGTCGGCGGCGGGGGGCTGGTGCCGGCGACCCTGGCCCTGGTGGCCGACCTGTGGCCGGCGGGTCGGCGTGGCACCCCACTGGGCGGGGTGGGTGCCGTGCAGGAGCTGGGCAGCCTGCTCGGGCCGGTCCTCGGGGCTGCCGTGCTGGCGGTCTCGGGATGGCGGGCGATCTTCTGGCTCAACGCGGTTGCCGGCCTGGTGCTGGCCGCAGCCGTGCTGGGAACCGGCGGGATGCGCCCGCGGCGACCACGCGGCATACCGGCACTCGTGGGCACGCTCGCGCTGGTGACGGGCGCGCTCGCCGTGGCTGCTCCGGCCAGTCTCGCGAACAGCGTGACGCTCGGGGTCCCCTTCGTGCCGTTCGGCGACTCGACCTCCCGCATCCTGACGCCCATCGGCACGGTGGCCGCCGCGCTCGCCCTGCTGTGGCTGGCGCTCGAGGCACCGCGGTGGTGGCCGCTCCTGCGCAGGGCGGACCTGCTCGGTGCGGTGCTGCTCGGGCTGGCCTTGGGCAGTGTGGTGCTCACCTTTGCCGCGAGCGACCCGGAGCGTGAGGTGGTCGGGCCGTTCGGGTATGCCGCGTTGCCGGCTGGTGCGGTCGCGCTCGCCCTGTACCTGTGGCGGCACCGTGCGGCTGCGGAGCCGCTCGTTGCGCGCGGCATCGTGCGGGGGAGGGCACGGGCGGCGCTCGTGGTGAGCCTGCTCGCCGGCGCAGCGCTGGTGGCGGTGGTGGTCGACGTGCCGGTGCTGGCGCGCCTCACGCTCACGTCGTCGGAGACGGTGGCGGCGTTCGTGCTGGTGCGGTTCCTGGTTGCGGTCCCGATCGGTGCGCTGTTGGGCGGCTGGTCGCTGCGCCGGCTGGGCGACGGCTTGGTGAGTGGCGTCGGGCTGGCGCTCGCCTGCGTCGGGTTGCTCGTCATGAGTGGCTGGGGTGACGGATCGCTCGACCGGCCGTCGGCGACGGTGGTGCTGGTCCTCGTCGGGCTCGGGCTCGGCCTGGCCATCGCTCCCGTGAACAACGCCGCCATCGCGGACTCACCGCCAGAGGCGCATGGCACCGCGAGCTCGCTCGTGGTGGTCTCGCGGATGGTGGGCATGGTCGTCGGGCTGGCCCTGCTCACCGCGATCGGTCTGCATCGCTACTACGAAACCGTTGCGGCACTTCCGGATCCGACCGACACCAGCGCTCTGGTCGATGCCGGGCTCGTGCAGGTGCAGACGGTCTTCGCCGGAGCTGCGGTCGCGGCACTCCTGGGCGCAGTCGCCTCGGTGGGGCTGGGTCTTCGGCGTGCACCGCTGGTGGTCGACCGCCGCTGACCCCGTCGTCAGAAGGGTGGTGGCTCGTCCGGTTCCACGCGATACCGAGGGGAAGGCTCAGTCGTCGAGCTGCGCGACCACCGGGGCGTGGTCCGAGGCGCCCTTGCCCTTGCGCTCCTCGCGGTCGATCGCCGCGCCGACCACACGGGCCGCGAAAGCCGGTGAGCCGAGGATGAAGTCGATCCGCATGCCGCGGCGCTTCTGGAAGGCGAGCCGGGTGTAGTCCCAGTAGGTGTAGACACCCGGACCCGGCGTGTGGGGCCGCACGACGTCGACGTAGCCGGCGTCGAGGATCCCCTGGAACCCTGCCCGCTCGCCCGGTGAGACGTGGCTCTTGTCGAGGTAGTACTCCATGGACCACACGTCATCGTCCTGCGGTGCGATGTTCCAGTCGCCCATGATGGCGGCCGCTTCGCCGTTCGCCACCCACTGCCGGGCCTGCCCCTGGAGCCGCGCCAGCCACTCGAGCTTGTAGACCATGTGGGGGTCCTCGAGGTGCCGCCCGTTGGGGACGTAGACCGACGTGACGTGGACGCCGCCGCAGACGGCCGAGAGGGCGCGCGCCTCGACCACCGGTGGCTCGCCCCAGGCGGGCGCGCCGTCGAACGACGCCGTCACGTCCGAGAGCCCGACCCGGGACAGGATCGCCACGCCGTTCCAGTGGTTGAACCCGTGGTGGGCCACCTCGTAGCCCAGCGCCCGGAGCCGGTCGAAGGGGAACTGGGCGTCCGTGGCCTTGGTCTCCTGGATGGCGAGCACGTCGACGTCGGAGCGCTGAAGCCACGCCTCGACCCGGTCGATGCGGGAGCGGATGGAGTTGACGTTCCAGGTGGCAATACGCACGCAGGCAACCCTAGACACGGCGCCGTATGGTGGGCCAATGAGCACCGCCCTGGTCACCGGCGCCACCTCCGGAATCGGCCTGTCCTTCGCCCACCAGCTCGCCGAACGCGGTCACGACGTCATCCTCGTGGCCCGTGACCGGGCGCGGCTCGAGAACGTCTCCGACGCACTTCGCGCCACCTACGGCGTCGGCACCGAGATCCTCCAGGCGGACCTGTCCGACCGCGCCGAGACCGGCAAGGTGGCCGAGCGGCTCGCCGAGCAGGCGCGCCCGGTGGACCTGCTCGTGAACAACGCCGGGTTCTCGCTGCGAAAGCGCTTCCTGGACAACGACATCGAGTTCGAGGAGACGGCCTTCGACGTCCTCGGCCGGGCGGTGCTCGTCCTGTCGCACGCGGCGGCGAACGCCATGCGCCATCGGGGTCGCGGCGCCATCGTCAACGTGTCCAGCGTGGCCGGCCAGATCAGCTCCGGCACCTACTCCGCGGTCAAGTCCTTCGTCACCGTCTTCACCGAGGGCCTGGCGACCGAGCTCAAGGGCACCGGCGTCACGGCGACGGCACTGCTGCCGGGTTTCACGCACACCGAGTTCCACCAGCGGGCGGGGGTGGACATGTCCTCGGTCCCGCGCTTCATGTGGCTCGACGCCGACCGCCTCGTGCGCGACTGCCTCGACGACGTCGCGAAGGGCAAGGTCGTCTCGGTGCCGAGCCCTCAGTACAAGGCGATCGTCGCCGGGCTGCGCGTCCTGCCCCGCTCGGTCGTGCGCGCCCGCGCGCGGACCGTCCACCGCCCCAGGGCCAAGTGAGCCGTATGCCGCGTGGTTGCGGCCGGGGATGTCCCTGATCTCCCCCTGACGTTCACCCGACCTGCCCCGCCTTCGGGGGCGGTCGGGCTAACGTGTGCGCCGTGGACACCGTCGTGCGCACCGAGGGCCTGACCAAGGACTATGGCCAAGTCCTTGCCCTCGACGCCCTGACCGTCGACGTCGGTGCCGGCATCAC
>JAICSZ010000216.1 GCA_025936615.1 Pedococcus sp.
CGGTGGCATGTCACCTGCGGCGGCGCAGACCACCCTGGAGCGCCAGCTGCGGCCGGAGGCGAAGGCCAAGGTGGTCCTCCAGGCGGGCGACCGGACTGTCGAGCTCGACCCGGCCGGGGCGGGCCTCGCACTCGACCTGGAGGGCACCGTCGAGGGGCTGACCGGGTTCACCCTCAACCCCTCCGACCTGTGGGACCACCTGACCGGCGGGCAGGACGAGCCGCTGCGGACCAGCGTCGACCGCGGAAGGCTCGAGGCGGCCCTGGCGACTGCGGGAAAGTCCTTCGAGGTCGCGGTGCGCGAGGGCTCGATCACGTTCCCAGACGGGAAGGTGGCGGTGGTCGAGCCGGTGGCCGGGTCGCAGCTGTCGGTGGGCGGCACCGCCGACGCGGTCGCACAGCGCTGGCCCGCTGAGGGGCCGATCGGTGCCCGCCTGGACACCGCCGCCCCGAAGGTGTCTGCCGAGGAGGTGCGCCGGGCGCTCGAGGAGTTCGCGCGCCCAGCCGTCTCCGGGCCCGTCACGGTGGTGGCCGGGACCAAGCGGTTCACCGTCCGTCCGGCGGCGTACGCCCCCGCCCTGTCGGTGCAGGACGACGGGCAGGGCCGCCTCGCGCCGGACGTCGACGACGCCAAGCTCGTGTCCGCGGTGCGCCAGGCGGCGGTCGACGCCGGCGCGGAGAAGGAGCCCCGAGAGGCCCGGATCACGTTCTCCGGGACGACCCCGGTCGTGGTGCCCTCGGCCGTGGGCTCGCGGCTCGACGACAAGTCGGTCGTCTCGTCGTTCGTCCCCGCCCTGACCGCACCTGACCGCACGGCCAAGGTCTCCACCGCGGTGGCCCAGCCCCAGCTGACCACGGCAGAGGCGGAGAAGATCAAGCCCAAGGAGGTCATCTCGACCTTCACCACCAGCTTTCCCTACAACCCGCCACGCACCGAGAACATCACCATCGCCGCCCGCACCCTCAACGGGACCTATGTCGCCCCGGGCAAGGGGTTCAGCCTCAACGAGGTGCTCGGACAGCGCACGGCGGCCAAGGGGTACAACTCGGCGCCGGTGATCGAGAACGGCCGGCTGACCAAGGACTACGGCGGCGGGATCTCACAGCTGTCGACCACGTTGTTCAACGCGATCTTCTTCTCGGGCGCGCGGATCGAGGAGCACCACCCCCACAGCTTCTACATCTCGCGCTACCCCGAGGGCCGCGAGGCGACGATCTCCTGGCCGGACGTGGACAACCGGTTCACCAACGACACCGGCTACGGCATCCTCATCCAGGCCGGGGTGTCCGGGAACTCGGTCACGGTCACCTTCTACGGCACCAAGGTCTGGGACATCGACGCCGCCAAGGGGCCGCGCCGCAACCTGGTCCAGCCGAAGACCATCACCGACGACAAGGCCGGCTGCGTCGCACAGTCCCCGACGCCCGGCTTCGACGTGACCGTCACCCGGATCTTCAAGAAGGGCGGGGACGAGGTGAAGCGCTCCACCTTCAACACCCACTACATCCCTGAGGACAACGTCCGCTGCACCCACCCCCGGGCCGGCTGACCCCTACTTCACGAGGTGGGCGTACGGGTCGGGCCGCTCCGCCTCGCTGCGCAGCACGCAGAACTCGTTGCCCTCCGGGTCGAGCATCGTGACCCACCCCGTGCCGGGTCCGTACTGGCCCCTCAGGTCCTGGTGGACCGTTGCGCCGAGCCCGAGCAGCCGCTCGACCTCCTCGCTCATCGTCCCGTCCGTGGGGCGGAGGTCGAAGTGGACCCGGTTCTTGACGCTCTTGCCCTCGGGCACCTCGATGAAGAGCACGCGCTGGCGGCCGTCGGCGGAGAAGATCATGCACTCCTCGTGGCCGGGCTCGTTGGGGTCCTTCGGGTCCTCGGTGAAGCCCAGCACCTGGCCCCACCACACCGACTGGGCGTGGGCGTTGCGGGAGTCGAGTGTGGTGTGCGAGATCTGTGAGGTCATGTCGCCAGCGTGGCCGGGCCGGCGGTTCGGGCGCCACCCGTTTGCCGCTGGGTGAGGTAGACGTAGCTCGAGTGCTCCTCGAAGCCCATCCGCCCGTACAGCCGGATGGCAGCCGCGTTGTCGTGCTCCACCTGGAGGTGGACGAGGTGGATCCCCTCGGCGCGTGCCGCCGCGGCGAGCCGGGCGCTGAGGTGTGCCGCCAGACCACGGCCCCGGTATGCCGGCTTGGTCCAGACCGCGCCGAGGCCCGCCCATCCGTGGGCGATTCCCATGCGCCCCAAGGCGATCGGGGTCGTGCCGGCTGCGTCCGCTGCGCGCAGCCCCAGCTGCTGCGAGAGGCCTCCTCCCGGCCGGACCTGGGCGAACAGCTGCCGCGGGCTCCCCGTGACGACCTGCTCGCTCACCCCGGGCACGCTGCGCCGAGTGGTGAGGTAGGTGGCCAGCCACTCGGGCCCCGGCTCGGGCTCGACCAGGACGACCGGGCCACCGGGGTCGGCGGCGGCGACCGTCTCGGCACGGGCGGTCAGGTTCAGGGTGAGGCTGTCCGCGGTGTACCCGCGCTCGAGCAGCAGGGCACCGAGCGGGTCGTCGGCGGGGTCGAAACCGACCGGCCCCGCAACGGCGACCTTGGCCGGGAGGCCGCGCGCGGCATACCACCGCTCTGTCGCCTCCACGGCCTCGGCGAGGGGCACCCCGGGATCGCCCACCGGCACGAGGGAGTTGCCGCGCTGGGTGAACCCGCTGGATGCGCGCAGCTGCCAGTCCCCGAGGGCCTCGCGCTCGACCGCGCCCCAGGAGGGGGCCATGACGCGCTGCAGGTCCTCCACGGAGATGGCCCGGTGCGGTGCGCCCCTCCGGGTGGGCCTGGGCGGCACCTCCTTGGCAGTGACCACCCGGCCGCGCTCGACCGTCACCGGCCCGGTCCGCGAGCCGATCGTCAGGGTGTCGTCGTCGCAGGTCAGCAGCGTCCCGACGGTGTCGGTGAGGGTCGCCCCGGAGGCCGGGTCGGGAGCGGCCAGGCGCCACCGCACGACCACCCGCGAGCCGATGGGCAGGCTGCCGACATCTGCGACCATGAGCCGAATAGTATGGGCGGCATGACGTACGTGATCGCCCAGCCTTGTGTCGACCTCAAGGACAAGGCGTGCATCGATGAGTGTCCGGTCGACTGCATCTACGAGGGTGAGCGCTCGCTCTACATCCACCCCGACGAGTGCGTCGACTGCGGGGCCTGCGAGCCGGTGTGCCCGGTCGAGGCGATCTACTACGAGGACGACGTGCCGGAGCAGTGGGCCGAGTACTACAAGGCGAACGTCGAGTTCTTCGACGACCTCGGCAGCCCCGGGGGGGCCGCCAAGCTCGGCCTCATCCCCAAGGACCACCCGATCATCGCCGACCTGCCCCCGCAGCCGCACGACGAGTGACGACAGGCACGAGGGTGGGCCCGCGGGCTCTGCCTGACTTCCCCTGGGACTCGCTCGCTCCGTTAAAGGAGCGGGCGAGCTCCGTTGTGGGCGGCCTCGTCGACCTGTCCGTCGGGACGCCGGTGGACCCGACGCCCCAGGTGGTCCAGGAGGCGCTGCGCTCGGCCTCCGACGCCCCCGGCTACCCGCAGACCTGGGGCACACCCGACCTGCGCGAGGCGGTGGCGGCCTGGTTCGCGCGGCGGCGGGGGACGCCCGACGTGGACCCCGACGGCGTGCTGCCGACCATGGGCAGCAAGGAGCTGGTGGCCTGGCTGCCGACCTTGCTCGGCCTCGGGCCCGGTGACGTGGTCGGCTTCCCCGGCATCGCCTACCCGACCTACGACGTGGGGGTGCGCCTCGCCGGCGCCACCCCGCAGGTCGTGGACGGCCTCGCCGCACTGGGGCCGCTGACCCCCTCCACCACCCCTAAGCTGTTGTGGCTCAACAGCCCCAGCAACCCCACTGGCCGGGTCCTGGGCGTCGAGCACCTGGCCAAGGTCGTCGCCTGGGCGCGTCAGCACGGGGTCGTCGTGGCCAGCGACGAGTGCTACGCCGAGCTCGACTGGCGCCCCGGCTCGACCGAGCCCACCACGCCGTCCATCCTCGACCCGCGGGTGACCGGCGGGTCGCACGAGGGACTGCTCGCCGTCTACTCCCTGAGCAAGCAGTCCAACCTCGCCGGCTACCGCGCGGCCTTCGTCGCCGGTGACGTCGCGCTGGTGAGCCGGCTGCTCGAGGTGCGCAAGCACGCCGGGATGATCGTCCCGTGGCCGGTGCAGCGGGCCATGCTCGCGGCGCTGCGGGACGACGCGCACGTGGCCGAGCAGAAGGCGAGGTATGCCGCGCGCCGCACCGCCCTCCGCGCGGGAGTCGAGGGCTTCGGCCTGGAGGTCCAGCACTCCGACGCGGGCCTCTACCTGTGGGCCACGGCCGGGGACGACTCCTGGGCGACGGTCGGCGCACTGGCCGACCGCGGCATACTCGTCGCGCCCGGAGCCTTCTATGGCGAGGCTGGACGCCGGCACGTCCGGATCGCGCTGACCGCCACCGACGAGCGCATCGCGCTCGCGGTCGACCGGCTGGTTGGCTAGGGCGCCCGTTTTCCGGCCACTCCCGCTGGTGGGGTAGCGTCGCAGTGCCTGGGCACGTGAGCTGGCGGTGCCCATCACGACGCGGAGGACGAAACCACATGACCACTGACGCAACCGCAGGCGCCACCCTCACGGCCGCCGGCAAGACCCTCGACCTCCCGCTGGTCAAGGCGACCGAGGGCAACGACGGCTACGACGTCTCCAAGCTCCTCAAGGAGACCGGCAACGTCACC
>JAICSZ010000332.1 GCA_025936615.1 Pedococcus sp.
CCGGCGACGTGGTCATCACGGGCACGCCGGCAGGCGTCGCGCTGGGCCGCCCCGAGCCCAAGCCGTACCTGCGCCACGACGACCTCGTCGAGGCGGACGGCGGGGTGCTCGGCACCCAGCGCAACCGGCTCGTTGCGGACGCGACCACGCGGCATACGGTGGGGACACTGGACGACGGGAGGTGGCCCGATGGGCGCTGAGGTCCTGATCCGCGCGCGACGCGCGGTCGTCGGTGGGCAGGAGCGGGCTGCCAGCGTGGCGGTCAGCGACGGCCGGGTGGTCGCGGTGCTGCCCTTCGACGCCGACCCCGACGGCGCGCGAGTCGTCGAGCTCGCCGACGACGAGGTGCTGCTCCCGGGATTGGTCGACACCCACGTGCACGTCAACGAGCCGGGCCGCACCGAGTGGGAGGGCTTCGCGAGCGCCACCCGCGCGGCCGCCGCCGGTGGCGTCACCACGATCATCGACATGCCGCTCAACAGCATCCCGCCGACGACGAATGTGCCTGCGCTGCAAGAGAAGCAGGAGGCCGCCCGCGACCAGGTCCATGTCGACGTCGGCTTCTGGGGTGGCGCGATCCCGGGCAACCTCGCGGACCTGCGGCCGCTGCACGACGCGGGCGTGTTCGGGTTCAAGTGCTTCCTGCTGCACTCCGGCGTCGACGAGTTCCCGCCGCTGTCCGACGAGGAGCTGCACGAGGCGCTGGCCGAGGCGAAGACCTTCGACGGGCTGGTCATCGTGCACGCCGAGGACGCCCACACGATCGACTCGGCGCCACCGGCGCAGGGGCGGGGCTACGCGGGGTTCCTCGGCTCCCGGCCCCGGCAGGCCGAGGAGCTGGCCATCACCCAGGTCGTGGACGCGGCCCGCCAGACCGGCGCGAGGGCGCACATCCTGCACCTCTCGGACGCGGACGCACTCCCACTGATCCGCGACGCCGTGGCCGACGGCGTGCGGCTCTCGGTCGAGACGTGCCCGCACTACCTCACGCTCGACGCCGAGGACATCCCCGACGGGGCAACCCAGTTCAAGTGCTGTCCCCCGATCCGCGAGCACGCCAACCGCGACCGCCTCTGGGAGGGGCTCGCCGACGGCACCATCGCGACCGTGGTGACCGACCACTCGCCGAGCACCGCCGACCTCAAGCTGCTCGACGTCGGCGACTTCGGCCAGGCCTGGGGCGGGATCGCCGGGCTCCAGGTCGGACTGCCCGCCATCTGGACCGAGGCGCGCGAGCGCGGGTTCACCCTCGCCCACGTGGTCCGCTGGATGGGGACCAACACGGCCGACCAGGTCGGGCTGTCCGACCGTGGCCGCATCGCCGAGGGGGCGGTCGCCGACTTCGTCGTGTTCGCCCCCGACGAGTCGTTCACCGTCGACGTGGCCGCGCTCCACCACAAGAACCCGGTGTGCGCCTACGCCGGCCGCACGCTCACCGGCACGGTCCGCCAGACGTGGCTGGCCGGTGCCCCCATCGACATCGACGACGCGCCCCGCGGGCGCCTGCTGAGGAGAGAGCCATGACCACGACCCCCCGCTACTACGCCCCGGCCGGTGGCCTGCCACCGCAGACCCAGCTCACCACCGACCGTGCGGTCTTCACCGAGGCGTACGCCGTGCTGCCGCGGGGGACGATGACCGACATCGTGACCAGCGCCCTGCCGTTCTGGGACGAGACGCGCCTGTGGGTCATCGCACGACCGCTGTCCGGGTTCGCGGAGACGTTCTCCCAGTACATCGTGGAGGTGTCTCCCGGCGGCGGCTCGGACAAGCCCGAGGCCGACCCCGGCGCCGAGGGAGTCATCCTCGTCGTGGCCGGCTCGCTCACCCTCACCCTCGACGGCGACGCGCACGAGCTGGCCGAGGGGGGCTACGCGTTCCTGCCCCCTGGCCAGCGGTGGACGCTGCGCAACACCGGCGCCGACAAGGCCACGTTCCACTGGATCCGCAAGGCCTACCAGCGGGTCGACGGTGTCGACGTGCCCGAGGCCTTCGTCACCAACGAGGCCGACGTCGAGGGCCGCGAGATGCCCGACACCAACGGCGCCTGGACGACCCAGCGGTTCGTCGACCCGGCTGACGTGCGCCACGACATGCACGTCAACATCGTCAACTTCGAGCCCGGGGGAGCGATCCCGTTCCCCGAGACCCACGTCATGGAGCACGGCCTCTACGTCCTCGAGGGCAAGGCCGTCTACCTGCTCAACAACGACTGGGTCGAGGTGCAGGAGGGCGACTTCATGTGGCTGCGCGCGTTCTGCCCGCAGGCCTGCTATGCCGGAGGCCCGGGCCGGTTCCGCTACCTGCTCTACAAGGACGTCAACCGCCACGCGGTGCTGAGCCGCCAGCTCGTCTGACCTTGGCCTGCTGCAACCTTTGCTAGCAAAGGTTGGTGAATGGCGGACAGGCTAGAACCTGTCCGCCATTCACCAACCTGTGCTGAGTTGCGTCGATGGCGCTGGGGGGCGTCGGCGCGCCTGTTGACACGCCCGGTATGCCGCGTGGTTGGCTGCCGCGCGGCAGCGGGCCACGCGGCATACAAATTGGCTTCAACAAACCGTTGACGTGAGCCCGGTCACCTCTCTACTGTTCTCGAAAACGAAAATATACTTCCACGATCTGGAAGTTCTCCCTCACCCCCCACCCACCGCAGGCCCCCGGGCCTCGACCAGGGAGCACATCATGACCGCAACCACCGCCGAGCGCCCCACCGCGAGGCCGAAGCACCCCGTCGACGAGGTGCTGCCCGTCCCGAAGCTCGCGATCTACGGGTTCCAGCACGTGCTGGCCTTCTACGCAGGCGCGGTCATCGTGCCGATCCTGCTGGCCAACTCGATCGGGCTCTCGACCCAGCAGCTGATCCACCTCATCAACGCCGACCTGTTCACCTGCGGCATCGCCTCGATCATCCAGTCGGTCGGCTTCTGGAAGATCGGCGTCAAGCTGCCGCTGCTGCAGGGCGTCACCTTCACCGCGGTGTCGCCGATGATCGCCATCGGCGCGGCGCACGGCGGCGGCACCGACGGGCTGCTCGTCATCTACGGCGCCGTCATCGTGGCCGGCCTGTTCACCTTCTTCATGGCCCCGTACTTCAGCCGCCTGATCCGCTTCTTCCCCCCGGTGGTCACCGGCTCCGTCATCACCATCATCGGCATCGCGCTGCTGCCCGTGGCCGCGGCAGACGCCGCCGGTGGTGCCGGCCCGACCCTGCACCCGGAGAGCGGCAAGAACCTCGCCTACGCCCTCGGCACGCTGGCCCTGATCGTCATCATCCAGCGCGTCTTCAAGGGCTTCATGGCGACCGTCGCCGTCCTGGCCGGGCTCGTGATCGGCACCCTCGTCGCGTGGGCGCTCGGTGACGCGCACTTCGGCGACGTCGGGACCTCGCACTGGGTGGGCGTCACCACGCCGTTCTTCTTCGGCTGGCCGAAGTTCTCCGCGGCCGCGATCATCTCGATGATCGTCGTCATGCTGATCACCGCGGTCGAGACCACCGGTGACGTCTTCGCCACCGGCGAGATCGTCGAGAAGCGGATCGTGCGCTCCGACATCGCCCGCGC
>JAICSZ010000092.1 GCA_025936615.1 Pedococcus sp.
AGCGGATGGCGCGGCAGCGCTGCGTCACCACGGCGATGGTCGACCAGCTCGACCCCCAGACCGTGCTGCTGCGGTTCCGAAAGATCGCCGAGGCCAGCACGGGGCTGATCCAGACCGACCTGCCGCAGTCCGAGCTGGGTCGCTTCGCCGAGCTGGTCCTCAAGACCCGCACCCAGAAGATCCGGAGCGTGAACTTCGTCCCGCCGCTGGTCAAGCCCTGGGACTACGACCCGCACGTCATCACCTCGACAGTGGCAGCGACCATCAGGGCCTCCGAGAAGGCCACGTCGACCAAGGCGGGGACCCTGGCCTCCTCGAGCCGGAAGACCTCGAGCTCCTCGGCGGCCAAGGCCAAGGTCGCCAAGCCTCGGCCACAGCCCGGCACCGAGGTGAAGGACCCCGCGAAGGCTGCGGGCAGTGCGGCGGAGAGCGACCTCTCCTCCGTATGCTCGGCAGCCTCATGAGCAGTACGCACCCCGAGCACACCCCCGACGCACCCCCTGCGGCTCTCCCGGCAGTCGGCGTGATCATGCCCATCCTCAACGAGGAACGGCACCTGCACGAGGCAGTCGGCTCGGTCCTCGCGCAGGACTACCGGGGCCCGGTCGAGCTCGTGCTCGCAGTGGCGCCCAGTACCGACCGCACGGAGGAGATCGCGGCGGAGCTCGAACGGGTCGATGCCCGGGTGCGCACCGTGCCCAACCCGAGCGGACGCACGCCGGATGCCCTCAACGCCGCCCTCGGTGCGCTCTCCGAGCTGGCGGAGGTCGTCGTACGCGTGGACGGGCACGGGGTGCTCGACCCCGACTACGTCCGCACCGCCTGCGAGCTCCTGAGCGTGACCGGCGCGGCGAACGTGGGCGGCCTCATGCATGCAGAGGGAGTGACGTCGTTCGAGCGGGCGGTGGCCGCAGCCATGACCTCGCGGCTCGGGGTCGGCTCGGCCGCCTTCCACACGGGAGGGTCCGCCGGACCCGCTGAGACCGTGTACCTGGGGGTCTTCCGCCGGGAGTGGCTGCGTCGCATGGGGGGCTACGACCGCCGGTTCGTCAGGGCCCAGGACTGGGAGCTGAACCACCGGATCAGGGAGGCGGGAGGGCTGGTGTGGTTCTCCCCTCGGCTGAGGGTGGCCTACCGACCCAGGGCCACCCTGCGGGCGCTAGCGCGCCAGTACCGCGACTACGGAAGGTGGCGGCGGGTCGTCGCCCACCGCCATGGCACCATCAACGCCCGGTACCTGGCGGCCCCCTCGGCGCTGGTGGGGGTCGTGGTGGGCCTCGCCGGCGGCTTCGTCTGGTGGCCCCTGTGGCTCGCCCCCGCGGCATACCTCGGCGTCACCACGATCGGCGGCCTGACGGTGAGCGACCCGCGCCTCGAGCTGCGGGACCGTGCATGGATGCCGGTGGTCCTGCCCACGATGCACCTGGCGTGGGGCTGGGGGTTCCTGACGAGTCGCATCCGACTCTGAGCACGAGGTGCTCAGGAGCCGGCGCAGGAGGTCAGCTTGTAGAGCGTGTACGGAGCCGAGCGGGCAACCTCGGTGAACGCGCTCGACGAGCCCACCGCGTCGATGCCGCGGTACAGCGCCACGCGCTTGGCGCCGGCCCAGGCGAATGGCTTACCACCGACGATCACGTACTCCACGTGCTGGCGGCGGGCAGCGGCACACACCTCGGGTGAGCTCCCGGCCTGGTCGAGCCGGGCCGCCAGCAGTGTTTCGTCGCCGGCCCGGAGCGCCTTCTCGGTCGGGACGAGGAGGGTCTTGCCGCTGACGACGTACAGGTAGGTGCCGCCGTTCCACGCGTTGGCGGCCGTGACGGCGCCGGCAGGGATGTGGGTCGCCAGGACCCGCAGCGAGCGCAGCTCCTGGTCGCTGGCCCATGAGTGGGCCGTGTCCGGGTGGTAGTACGGCTCCAGGAAGGCACGGTGGGGGTAGACGTACCCGCGGGTGAGCGCCAGCGTGGCCAAGACCACCAGCGCAGTCGCCACGGAGGCCGATCCCGGAAGCCGGCGAAGGGGCCGCGCCAGCAGTGTCCCCAGCGCGACGAAGCCGGCGGTCGCGCACAGCACCGCGGGCAGCGAGCCGGCGACGGCGAGCCGGATGGCGTTGTTGTACCAGGGCCAGGTGAGGTACCTCGCCGCGTGGTTGTCGACCGCCACGTTGAGCAGGTAGAGAGCCGCGAACGCCGCCCCGGCCACCGGCACCCAGCCGGCGCCGCGGTTGCGCCGCCACAACCAGAGTCCGCCCACGAGGACGACGACGGTGAGCAGGTACAGCTGGGGTGCGTGCCGGGGTCCGAAGAAGACCGTGTCGACGAGCGCGCCGCGCAGGCCCTTCTCCGGTCCGGCCGCACCCGTGGCGAACATCGAGGGACTGCGGGCGACCAGCGAGGCGGCCGAGGCTGCGGCAGCAAGCACGAGGGCACCGACCACCAGGCCAAGGGCTCGGCCGGGTCGCCGGCGGTTCTCCCAGGCGCCGCGAAGCGCTGCCGCGACCACCACGAGGAAGCCGAGGACCAGGAAGGTGACCAGCGCGTTCGGGTGCGCGGTCGTCAGCCCCGGCAGGGCAGCCAGGGTGACCACCGCTGCCGTTGCCGGCGCTCCCACCGGAGCCCGGTGCACAACCAGCCTGCCGACTGCGGCGAGCGCCGTCGCCACCACTCCCGGCAGCAGGGCCTGGCCGAACAGGTTCGGCCACAGCACCCCGAAGCCCATGACGGTGTAGGGGAAGGCGGTGAAGAGCACGCTGGCCACCGCAGCGCTGCCGACGACCGCCGGACGGTTGCCGAGCAGCGCTCGCGCCAGCAACACCACGCCGGCGGGCCACACCAGGCCGGCCATCACGAGGACGGCGCTCTGGGTCGACGCCACGACGTCGACCCCGCTCAGCATGCTCGTGGTCGCCGTGACCACGTGGAAGGCGGCCGGGTAGGCGGACGACCGCCCGGCGTCGATGAACCGGTACGCGTGCAGCAGCGAGACGTCGTGGTGCTGGGCCATCCACAGGGCGTCACCGAGGTGGAAGATCGTGTCGGGGTGCTGCGGAAAGCTGTCGGGCGTCGCGGCCACGTGGGTCAGGACGACCACGACAGAGGCCAGGGCGAAGGCGAGGCCTGCGACCCCCGCCAGCAGGCTGAGGGCGCGGGAGGGGTCGGGAGCGGTGCGGGGGGCAGCCCAACGCCGGACCAGGCGCCCCACGAGGGCAGCGAGCACCCACCCGATGAGGACACTCACCACCAAGGGCAGCAGACCCCAGCCCACGCCCGTGGCACCGCAGACGATCCCGGCGGCCACGAGCAGCGTGGTGCCGACGGCCGGTCCGGCCCCGAGGGCAGCCCACCCGCGAAGGCCGACCAGCCGCACCGCCACGCACCCCGGGACGAACAGGAGGGCGGTAGCCACCAGCACTGCCGGGACAGCCTGCATCCACGTCGTCGTCCCGAGGTCCACGCGGGGCACAGTACCGGCCGATGGCGTGCAGGGGACCAGCAGGAGACGCCGTAGCATCGGAGCGCCGCACGCGGCATACGCACCCTCACGAACGGACCCGCACGATCCCCATGCGCACCTCCGCAAAGCTGACCAGCCTCGCCCGCACGGCAACGCAGCCCGACAACTGGCTGCGGCTGGGCCGCAAGGTGTACAAGGCCGCGCCGGTCGAGTGGCGGGCTCGAGTGCGCATGATGCGGGTCAGGCCGGAGCTGGTGGTGTACGAGTCGTTCGCCGGCAACGGGATGCTGTGCAACCCCGAGGCGGTCTTCCGGGCCCTGCTCGCGGCCCCCGACCAGCAGCACCTGCGCCACGTCTGGGTGCTGTCCGACCCGAGGTCCCACCGGGAGACGGTCCGCGAGTTCGCGGGCGACAGGAGGGTGCGTTTCGTCAGGCGGAGGTCGCTGGCCTACTGGAAGGTGCTGGCGACCGCGGGGTACCTGTTGAACAACGCGACGTTCCCCGCCGAGTTCGGCAAGCGCGAGGACCAGGTCTACGTCAACACCTGGCACGGGACACCGCTCAAGACGATGGGCTACGACGAGCCACTGGGGGCCATCGAGTCCCGGAACGTGACCCGCAACTTCATGATGGCCGACTACCTCCTGTCCACCAGCCCGTTCATGTCGGAGCGGATGTACGAGCAGGCCTACCGGCTGACCAACGTCGCCCCCGGGCGGCTGGTCGAGGTCGGGTACCCGCGGGTGGACCGCCAGGTGCTCACGACCGATGGCCGCAGCGACGTGCTGGGGCGGCTGGGCGCTGGTGGGGTCGAGGTCGGCGACGCGCAGACCCTCGTGCTGTACGCGCCCACGTGGAAGGGCTCGTCGTTCCACACCCCTGTCGACGACGCAGCCCTGCTCGGCGAGCGGGTGCGTGAGCTGCAGGAGATGCTGCCCGCCAGCCACCGGGTCCTGCTCAAGGTGCACCAGCAGGTGTTCGAGCACGCACTCGCGCGTCCCGAGCTGGCCGGCCTGCTGGTCCCCAACCACGTGCCCACGAACCTCCTCCTGGGCGTGACGGACGTGCTCGTGACGGACTACTCGAGCATCTTCTTCGACTTCCTGGCCACCGGTCGACCGGTCGTCTTCTTCACCCCCGACCTCGCGGAGTACGACGGCTCGAGGGGCCTGTACCTCGACCTCGCGGAGCTGCCCGGACCTCGCGTGGGCACGGTGGCTGACCTCGGGAAGGTCGTGGCCGCCGCAGGGAGCGGCGCCGCCGACGACCCTGCGGTCACCCACGCCGCCGAGTACGCCGCGGCCCGCAGGCGCTTCGTGCCGTTCGACGACGGTGCCGCGAGCGAGCGCGTCGTCGACGTGGTGTTCCGTGGCAACACCGACGGCTACCGAATCCGGCAGACCGCGCGCGACGGCCGCCGGACGATGCTCGTGTACCTGGGCGGGATGAAGCCCAACGGCATCACGGCGGCGGGACTCAACCTCCTCCACCACATCGACCACGACCGCCTCGACGTCTCCGTCCTGTTCAACCACAGCCAGGACCCGGATCGGCGGGCGAACGCGGAGGCGATCGACGCGCGCGCCCGGGTCTTCCCGCGGGTGGGTGGCTTCGCGCCGAGCAAGTCCCAGCGTCGCCGTCGACGACAGCTGCAGACCCTGGGCATCGCCATGAGGCCGAAGGACCTGACGATCATGGAGGGCCTGCTGCGCGAGGAGTGGCAGCGTGGCCTGGGCACAGCCCGGTTCGACCACATCATCGACTGGAGCGGGTACTCGTCGTTCTGGGCGTTCCTCCTCTCCACGGCCCCGGCGGCGTCCCGCTCGATCTGGCTGCACAACGACCTGCGCGCGGACCAGCTGCGAGAGGTGGACGGACAACGTCCGCACTACGCCAACCTGGCGGCCACCTTCAGTGCCTACCATCGCTTCGACCACCTGGTCTCGGTGTCCGCAGCGCTGCGCGAGATCAACGCCGCGAGCCTCGCCGAGTTCGCGCCCGCCGAGAAGTTCGGGTCAGCCCGGAACACGATCAACCACGAGCGCGTCCTGCGCATGGCCCACGGCCGGCCGGGGGCTGCGCAGGCCCTGGACGAGGCGTGGCCGGGTGACCACGTGCTCGCAGGACCGGCGACGGATGTCCGAGAGAGGGCAGCGGCCATCGTCGCGGAGCACGGCCTGCAGGACCACCGGGAGGAGGTGGAGCGCCGCGTGGCCGAGTCGTCCGTGGCACCTCCCGAGCCCGGGGTCAGGACCTTCGTCACCGTGGGCCGGCTGTCGCCGGAGAAGAACCACAAGCGGCTGGTCCGGGCGTTCGAGCAGGTCCACCGGGAAGATCCGCTGACCCGCCTGGTCATCGTGGGCGGTGGACCGCTCAAGGGCGCGCTGCGAAAGCTGGTGCGCAAGCTGGGCCTCGAGGACTCGGTCGTGCTCGCCGGCCCGCAGCCCAACCCGTGGGTGATCATGAGCCAGTGCGACTGCTTCGTGCTCTCCAGCGACTACGAGGGCCAGCCCATGGTCATCCTCGAGGCTCGCGTCCTGGGCCTCCCGGTTGTCTCCACTGCGTTCGCCTCGGTCGGGTCTGCGCTGGCGCCGGGGGAGGGGCTCGTGGTCGCCGCCGGGGCCAAGGCCCTGGCAGCCGGGATGCTGGAGGCGCTGGACGGACAGGTGCCCAACCCGCCGTTCGACCCGTTGGCCTACAACAACGAGGTGATGGAGGAGTTCTACAGCGCCGTCGGCGTGCCCGTGGACCCGTCCTGAGCCTGCCGACGCGCCCCGCGGCTTGAGGTCCGGGAACCGGCACAGCATAGAATCTGGCCGACCCGCTGGCCGCCGCAGGTGGGTGGCGCCCCCAAGAGGTAGGACAAGTCAGTCGATGATCCTGGAACGTCAGGTGCGGGGAGTGGTGGCCAAGCGCCGGGTCCTGATGACCTTGGTGCAACGCGACCTGCGGGTCCGCTACGCCGGAAACGGCTTGGGGTACCTGTGGACCATCCTCGACCCGTTGGCGATGTGCGCGATCTACTTCGTCGTCTTCACCACGATCTTCAAGGCGCGCCGCGTGGGGGAGAACCCCTACGTCCTGTTCCTCATCATCGGCATCCTCGCGTGGCAGTGGTTCTCCGCCTCGCTCACCGACACCTCCCGCGCCCTGCTTGCCGAAGCCAGGCTGGTCCGTTCGACGAACCTGCCGCGCGAGCTGTGGGTGGTCCGGGTCGTGATCGCGAAGATGGTCGAGTTCCTCCTGTCGCTGCCGGTGATCATGGGGTTCTTCATCGTCTACGCGGCGCAGGGGGAGGCCCACCTGCACTGGCACCGGCTGCCCTACTTCGCGGTGGGGGTCGTCGTGCAGTTCGTGCTCCTCACCGGCATCGGGCTGATCCTCGCGCCGATCACCGCCCTCGTCACGGACACCCAGCGGGTGGTCAGGATCTTCCTGCGCTTCGCGTTCTACGCCACGCCGGTCATCTACACCGTCAAGGCGGCTCCCGAGACCCTCCGGACGATGCTGATGTTCAACCCCATGTCGGGGATCGTCGAGCTCTACCGCGCCCCATTCTTCAACGGCCAGGTCAACCACACGTCCGTGTTGCTCTCCATGGTGATCTCGGTCGTGGTCCTGCTCGTCGGGACCGTGGTGTTCGAGCACTTCGAGCCCGCCGTGCTCAAGGAGATCTGATGGACCCGGTCATCGAGGCCCGCGGCCTGGGCATCGACTTCTTCCGCAACCGCCGCCGCAAGATGTCGCTGCGCGAGATGCTCTTCCGGGGCGGCAGCAGCCACTCCAAGGAGACCTTCTCGGCGCTGCAGGACGTCTCGTTCGAAGTCGCCAGGGGTGAGGCCGTCGGCCTCATCGGCGGCAATGGCAGCGGCAAGAGCACCCTGCTCAAGATGATCGCCGGAGTGATGCTGCCCGACCACGGCAAGGTCCGGGTCCGTGGGGGCGTCGCCCCGCTCATCGAGCTGACTGGCGGGTTCATCGGCGAGCTCTCCGCGCGCGAGAACATCTACCTCACGGCCGGCCTTCACGGCTTGAGCAAGGACCAGGTGGACGAGCGCTTCGAGGGGA
>JAICSZ010000364.1 GCA_025936615.1 Pedococcus sp.
GCGCAAACGAAAGCCTGCCCATCAAGGGCGTCTGATCAGCCTGCCGACCTCGGCGGCCCAGGCCGGACTCCTCGATCCCGACTCGTCGCGAACCAGCCGCGCCCAACGGCCGCGGCCGCTGACCCACGCCCACCCTCACTCCTGACCGGCCGTGCGAGAGCTAGCGGTAGGCCAGCACGAACTGGTGGACCGCGTCCGCGACGAGCTGGACGGCGATCGCGCTCAGCAGGAGGCCCGAGATGCGCGTCACCAGGAGGATTCCCGACTCGCCCAGGAGCCGCAGGATGGGGATCGAGAACGCCATCGCGGCCCAGATGCAGACGTGGACGGCGACCACCGCGAGCGCCACCGCGGTGAAGTCACCGAAGTCGTGGACCCGCTTGGAGAACACCATCGTGGCCACGATGGCCCCCGGTCCGGCCAGCAACGGAGTCCCGAGGGGCACCAGGGCCACGTTCGCCTCGCCCTGCGGCATCGGGTCGTCCCCTCGTCCGGTCAGGAGCTCGAGTGCCACCAGCAGCAGGAGCAGTCCTCCCGCGCACTGGAGGGCGGGCAGCGAGACGTGGAGGTAGTCCAGGATGCTCTGGCCGAAGAACGCGAAGACCGAGATCACCGCGATCGACACCAGCACGGCCTGCCGCGCGGCGCGGCGTACTGCTGGGGGGGAGAAGCCACCGGTCAGCGACAAGAAGAGCGGCACCGTGCCGATCGGGTCCATGATCACGAAGAGGGTCACGAACGCACTGACGAACAGCGTGCCGTCCAGGATGTCGCCCACCCCGGCAGGCTAGTGGCCCCTCACCAGGCCGGGGCGGGACCACCGAAGGGCATCTCCACCAGCGGCGGCCCGATACCGGACACGTCGCGCAGGATCCACTCGTCGCGCAGCAGCAGCATGGCGGAGGCCGGACGCATCACGATCCACAGCCAGCGGCCCAGCGCCTCACCGGCGACCACCGACCGATCCAGCTCGCCCTCGCTCGCCGACGCGGTCGAGACCGGCCACAACGGCACGGACTGGGTGCCGATCCGCACCTTCACCATCGGTGGCCCGCTCCCGATCTCCGGGCCGGGGTCGAGCTCGCTGGTGCCGGCGCAGCGCGCCCCGAGACCGGTCCCGGACTCCTCGGTGACCACGAGGACGTCGACCGGGCCGTCCAGGGTGCTCGTGCCCGAGCTGCACGTCATGGTGGCGCGTGCGTCCGTTCCACGGCCCGGCCGTGCCACGACCGCGAAGTCGGTGACGCTCCACCCCGGGCTCATCGGCCAGGGCAGGTACGTCGGGAGGTCGCCCGCCATCGACAGCGCCTCCACGAACGCGTCGTACGACGCCGCCTCGGGGCGGAGCAGCACCGCTGTCGGGCCGTGGTCGGGGCACCCAGGCCCGTCCCCGGGGAGCGGCGTGGGGCAGCGCGGACACTCGGTCCGGAGCGGCATGCGTCCACCGTGGCGAGAGCGCGCCGCGTGGTCAAGGGGTCAGGTGTTCCAGCGCAGCACGACCGGTGTCTCGCGTTCCCATCCGAGCACCGACACGGTCGCGGTGTCGAGCCGCAGGTGGCGCCCCTCGGCGACCGGCAGGTCGAGCCAGCGGGCCGCCAGCGCTCGCAGGCTGTGCCCGTGCCCGAACAGCAGGACACGACCGTGCGCGGCCCGGCAGCGGGCGACCACCCGGTCGAGGCGCGCGCCGACCTGCTCGGCCGACTCCCCGCCGGGGACGGGCCCATCCCAGATCGTCCAGTCCGGATCGGTCTCCCGGATCTCCGCGGTGGTGCGGCCCTCGAGGTCGCCGTAGTCCCACTCCGCCAGGTCGTCGTCGACCCCCGCCTCGGGGTGCCCGCACAACCGGGCGGTCTCGCGGGCCCGCTCGCGCGGCGAGGTGAGCACCAGGGCGAACGGGTCGTCGTCGAGTCGGTCGCGCAGGCGCTCGGCGGCGCGGCGTCCGTCGTCGGTCAAGGGGAGGTCGGTGGTCGACGTGTGTCGCCCGTCGCGGCTCCACTCGGTCTCCCCGTGCCGGACCAGCCACACCTCCTGGACGGTCTGGTCAGCCATGGCGTCATCGTGCCAGTCCGGAGCGCGCCGGCCGAGGACCGGCCCTCACGTGCCACCATGCGCACCGTGGCGACCACACCCGAGCTCGCGTCCCACGAGCACGCGCGCTCGAGGCTCGCCACCGCCGCCGGTTTCTTCACCCAGGGCTTCGTGTTCATCAGCCTGACCACGCGGCTGCCGGAGGTGCAGGACCACTGGCACTACAGCGACACCACCTTGTCCCTGCTCCTGCTGATGATGGTGCTGCTCGCAGGTCTGGGCAGCATGGTCGCCGAGTCGGCGTCCGCACGCGTCGACAGCGCGGTGATCCTGCGGAGCGCCCTGCTCGGGATCGCGGTCGCCGTGCCGGTCTTCGCGGTCGCCCCCGACCGAGAGGTCTTCATCGCCTCCATGGCGCTGTACGGCGTCTCGCTGGGCGCCGTCGACGCGACGACCAACATGCAGGCGGTCGCGCTGGAGCATCTGTACGACCGGCCGATCCTCCCGTCGTTCCACGGCGCCTGGACCCTCGGCGGCTTCTTCGGTTCAGCCCTCGCGCTGGCGATGGGCCACCTGCCGATCTCGGCCACGGCCATCGTGGCGGTGCTGCCCCTCGCCGCGGCGTTCGCGCCGTTCCTGCGCCGCGCCGAGACGACGTCCACAGCAACCCCCGTCCACGTGCCGTGGCGGCCGATCGTGCTGGTCGGCCTCGCGATGGTGCTCTTCTACATGGTCGACACGGCGGCGTTCACCTGGGGGCCGCAGTACCTCGACGACGTCTTCCCGACCCCGCCCGCGCTGGTCGCGCTCGCCGTCTTCCCCTACCTGCTGGCCAGCGGCATCGTCCGCCTGTCCGGCGACACCCTGGTCGCCCGGTACGGCGCGGTGCCCGTCCTGCGCGTGGGCTCCGTCGTCGCGAGCGTGGGTCTCGCGGTGACCGTGTTCGCACCGGTCTGGCCGGTGGCGGTGCTCGGCTTCCTGGTGATCGGCGGTGGCGTCGCCGTGGTCGCCCCGCTCCGCGTCCCCGCCGCAGCCTGGATCGCCGGCGAGGACGAGCCCGACCCGGTGCTGCGGCACGCCCGCGTCGACGCCGTGATCGGCCGGTTCAACCAGTTCAACTACGTCGGCTCGCTCCTCGGCGCGGTGATGACC
>JAICSZ010000213.1 GCA_025936615.1 Pedococcus sp.
CCTCCTCGGGCTCCATGAGCTGGAGCAGCTCCTCCTGCTTCTCGGCGGTGAGGTTGTGCAGCAGGTCCGTGGCGTCGTCGGGCTCCATTGCCTCGAGCACGTCGGCGGCGCGCTCGACCGGCAGGGTCTCGAGGATCTCGACCTGGTCGTCCTCGGGCAGCTCCTCGAGCACGTCGGCGAGCCGCTCGTCGCCCATCGCCTCGGCCACCTCGGCGCGCCGCTTGGGCGGCAGGTCGTGGATGACCTCTGCGAGGTCGGCCGACTTCAGGTCGTCATAGGTCTCGAGGAGCTTGGCGGCGGACTGTCCGTGGCCGGAGGTGTGTATGCCGGAGACGTCCTCGACGGGGACCAGCACCGTGGTGCCGCGTCGCCGCCGGAACGGCCCGATGCTGCGGTGGGTGCCCTGCCGCACGAAGACCTTGGAGATGCTCCAGTCGCGCGTGCGCTCCCGCTCGATCGCGACGTCCTCGACCGTGGCGGGGTAGTCACCCTCGGGGTCGTGGACGGTCACCGGGCGCTCGAGGATCTCTGCCATCACGAGGACCTCGTTGGCGCGCTGCTCGAAGCGACGCATGTTGACCAGGCCGGTGGTGATGACCTGGCCGCCGTCGACGCTGGTCACCCGGGTCATGGGCACGAACACCCGCCGCCGGCCGGGCACCTCGACCACGAGCCCGATGACGCGGGGGCGCCGGCGTGAGGCGCCGAACGTCACGACGACGTCGCGGACCCGCCCGACCTGGTCGCCGAGCGGGTCGAACACGCTCAGGCTGGTCAGGCGCCCCACGAAGACGCGCGACGGGGTGCTCACGCCGCAAGGCTATCTGTCAGGTCAGGGGTCGTCGGGGAGGCGGTTGCCGCGCCGCCGACGCGGTCTGCCTCGCCAGTGCCACGGCTTCCAGTGGGCGGTGGTCGCGGCCGAGGGCGGCACGGGCGCCGCGCCCGAGGTCTGGGGGTAGCTGCCCGGCCCCTCCAGGGGCGCGCCGAACGGTCGGAACGCGCGGACCGTCCCCTCTGTGCGCCACCGCGCCTCGAGGTCGTCGGTGGCGTTGAGGCGACTTGCCTTGAGCGCCTCGGTCGCCGGACCCCAGTCCTCGTCGTCCGGGCCGAGCTCGCGCACGGTTGCCTGCACCGTGAGCAGCCGGCCGCCGGTGTCCTTGCTCCGCACGACGAGCTTGACCTGCTCCGGCAGCCAGGGCAGGGGCTGCTCGCCCGGGCCGGACACGGCATACACGGTCTCCTGCGCCCATGCGTGCCAGAACGGCCACGCCCGGTCTCCCGGCACCTCGACCCACATCAGCCCGGACTTGGCCGCCGCCTCGGCGAACAGCGCGGTGGCGTTGACCGGCGCCGCACCGCTCGGCGGCTCGTCGGTCCCCGGCGGCTCGCCGGCGGTCTCGGTCACACCGTGAACTGTGTCATAACCCGCGCGTCGTCGGCGCTGCTAGTTTCGCCGCGTGCGCAGCCCCAAGGACTTCTTCAGCCCGCTCGCCGTCGGCGCCCCCGCCCCGCTCCACGAGGTGCCCACCCGGCCCAGCCGGGTCATCCACTTCTTCGACCCCGGCAACGAGAAGATGGCGGCCAAGGTCCCCGGCCTGGTCGGCACCGTCGACATCCTGCTCGGCAACCTCGAGGACGCCGTCAAGGCCGACCGGAAGGTCGCGGCCCGCCAGGGTCTCGTCGCGATCGCCAGGGCGACCGACTTCGGCGAGCACACCCAGCTGTGGACCCGGGTCAACGCGCTCGACAGCCCGTGGGTCCTCGACGACCTCACCACGCTGGTGACCGAGGTCGGCGACAAGCTCGACGTCATCATGGTGCCCAAGGTGCAGGGCGCCGAGGACATCCACTACGTCGACCGGCTGCTCGCCCAGCTCGAGGCACGCGCCGGCCTGAGGCGCCCGATCCTCGTGCACGCGATCCTCGAGACGGCCCGCGGCGTCGTCAACGTGGAGGAGATCGCGGCCGCCAGCCCCCGCATGCACGGCATGTCGTTGGGACCGGCCGACCTCGCCGCCGACCGGCGCATGAAGACCACCCGGGTCGGGGGCGGCCACCCGGGCTACCTCGTGCGCCGGGACCCCAGGGACGGCGACATCCAGGGCGACCGCCCGGCCTACCAGCAGGACCTGTGGCACTACACGATCAGCCGCATGGTCGACGCCTGTGCAGCCAACGGGATCCTTCCGTTCTACGGACCGTTCGGGGACATCAAGGACGTCGTCGCGTGCGAGGACCAGTTCCGCAACGCGTTCCTGCTCGGCTGCGTCGGCGCGTGGTCCCTGCACCCGGTGCAGGTGGAGATCGCCAAGCGGGTCTTCAGCCCCTCAGCCGAGGACGTCGCGCACGCGCGGCGCGTGGTCGAGGCCATGGGCGACGGGACGGGCGCCGTGATGCTCGACGGCAAGATGGAGGACGACGCCAGCGCCAAGCAGTGCCAGGTGATGCTCGAGCTCGCCGAGCGGCTCGCGGCGACCGACCCCGCGCTTGCTTCTCTGTATGCCGTTGGGTCGGCAACCAGCGAAGGCGCGGGTTCCTGACGTGCCGCGGACGGCGGCATACCGGCCTCGTCGGTCGGTGCTCTACATGCCGGCCTCCAACGAACGCGCCCTGGAGAAGGCCAAGACGCTTCCTGTCGACGCGCTGATCCTCGACCTCGAGGACGCGGTTGCCCCCGACGCAAAGGTGCGGGCGCGCGAGAACGCCTGCGCCGCAGCGCGGTCCGGCGAGTACGGCCGGCGTGAGCTGACCATCCGGGTCAACGCGGCGGGCACGCAGTGGCACGAGGACGACCTCCGGGCCGCGTGCGCTGCCGGCCCTGACGGGGTCGTCGTGCCCAAGGTCGGCTCGGGCGACGAGGTGCGCGCGCTCGTCGCGGCGATGGAGGCGGCGGGGGCACCCGAGCACACGGCACTGTGGGCGATGGTGGAGACGCCGGCCGCGATGCTGCACTGCGAGGAGATCGCCGCCGCCTCGGACCGGCTGGGCGTCCTCGTCATGGGCACCAACGACCTGGCCAAGGAGCTCCACGCCGAGCACGTGCCCGGTCGCCAGCCCCTCCTGACCGGGCTGTCGCTGTGCCTCCTGGCCGCCCGCGCCACCGGGACCGTCATCCTCGACGGGGTCTACAACGACGTGACGGACGCGCAGGGGTTCGCCGCGGAGTGCCGACAGGGGCGGGAGCTGGGCTTCGACGGCAAGACCCTCGTGCACCCGGGTCAGGTCGAGGCCTGCAACGCCGCGTTCTCGCCGAGCGAGTCCGCCGTGGCGCAGGCCCGCGGGATCCTCGAGGCGTGGCAGGCCGGCCGCGGCGCCGGGGTCGTCACCCACGACGGCCGGATGGTCGAGGCCCTGCACGTCGAGACCGCCGAGCGCGTGCTGGCCGTGCACGAGGCCGTCACCGCCCTCGACGGTTGAGGAACCAACCGGGCGGACCGGGCAACCAGACGCGACGTTCGGGCGTCTAGCAGGGTGCGGTCGTCCTTCCGGGGGAGGGCGACCGCACCATGACGACTCGCAGGCAGTCGAAGTCAAACGGCGTGGTGGACAACCAGAACGCCCGCTGCTGCGTCACCATGACTGAGACTGGACGACTGCCGGCACCGCCCGGCCACTGGCCAAGGGGACACCATGCGCACTGCCCGACCCGGCACCCGGACCGCCCTCGCGGCGGCCCTCCTCGCCGGAGCGACCGCGCTCGCCGGCTGTGGTGCCGTCTCCTTCGGCAAGACCGCCGAGCCGGTCGGCTCGACCACGAGCGGTGCTTCGGCGCCCTCCGTCTCCTCCACGCCGAGCACCTCCGAGGCGCCCTCCTCGCCGAGCAGCACGTCCACCCCGCCGTCGCCCACGACGCCCACGACGACCACAGCTGCTGCGAAGCCCTCCCCGAAGCCGGCGCCCAGGCCCTCGCCCAAGCCGAAGCCCGTCCCCAAGGAGGGTGACACCCTCCACCCGGGCGACAGCGGCGCCTACGTCCTGAGCGTGCAGAAGCGCCTCTCCTCGCGCGGCTACTGGTTGGGCAGCCCGGACGGCACCTACGGCGGCCTCACCAGCCAGGCCGTGATGGCCCTGCAGAAGGCCGCGGGCCTGGGCCGTGACGGGGTCTACGGCCCGGCCACCCGCCAGGCGCTCCAGGCCGGGGTCCGGCCGCACTCGCGGCTCGGCGGCACCGGGGTCGAGATCGACAAGGCGCGCCAGCTGCTGCTGGTCGTGCGCGGTGGCGTGGTGACGACGATCCTCAACACCAGCACGGGCAGCGGCCAGCCCTACCAGACCAAGGGCGGCGGCACGGCCATCGCCTCCACGCCCTCCGGCTCGTTCTCGGTGTTCCGGACGGTCGACCACCTCGACAAGGGCCCGTTGGGCGACCTGTGGCGCCCGCGCTACTTCAACGGGGGCATCGCGGTCCACGGTGCCGGCAACGTCCCGGGCTACGCTGCCTCCCACGGCTGCTCCCGGGTCAGCAACCCGGCGATGGACATGATCTGGGCCAACAACCTGATGCCGATCGGCAGCCAAGTCGTCGTCTACTGACGGTCGAGCTGCTGCCTAACCCAGCGGAGCTGGTCGCCGCCGTGGTCTCGCCAGCAGACGTTGGTGTGGCCCCCAGCGTCAACGGTGAGCGTGGCCGACGGCAGCGCCGTCCAGGTGCAGGCTGTCGACGCGGCCCGTCGTCGTGGCTCACCCCAGCGAGGACGCGCACCGCGGGGTCGGCTACCAGCGCGACGTCGCCTCTGCGACGAGGTCGCCCAGCAGCTCGCCCTCGTCGGCGTCCAGG
>JAICSZ010000403.1 GCA_025936615.1 Pedococcus sp.
GGGGAGCTGATCCTGCAGGTTGCGCGCCCGCTCGCGCACGGAGTCGGTGAGGAGCACCTCGCGGCACGGAGGCGCCCACAGGCCGTGCTCGGCGACCTCGAGGCTGCGCTGGTCGGCGACCTTGAACCAGCGGATCTCCTCGACGGTGTCACCCCAGAACTCCACGCGGACCGGGTGGTCCTCGGTGGGCGGGAACACGTCGAGGATGCCTCCACGGACCGCGAACTCACCTCTGCGCTCGACCAGGTCGGTGCGCGTGTATGCCGCCGAGGCCAGGCTGGTGACGACCTGGTCCAGGGCGGCGTCGTCCCCGGCCTTCAGGGCAACGGGTCGCAGCTCACCCAGGCCCTGGGCGACGGGCTGGAGCGCGGCGCGGACGGGGGCGACGACGACGTCGAGCGGGCCGTAGGCAGGGTCGGTCTCGTCGGGGTGCCTGAGCCTCCTGAGGACGGCCAGTCGCTTGCCGACGGTGTCGGAGCGTGGGCTGAGTCGCTCGTGCGGCAGGGTCTCCCAGGCGGGGAAGTCGGCGACGCGGTCGGGGTCGAGGAAGCAACCGAGCGCGGCGACGAGGTCCTCGGCCTCGCGGGTGGTGGCGGTGATGGCGAAGACCGGACGGCCGGTGGCGCGGGCGAGGGTTGCGACCAGCTCGGGGCGGGCGCCAGAGGGGGCGGAAAGGTCGACGGTGAGCTCCCCCCGCCGGGCGACGTCGAGGGCGCGCGCGACACCGGGGTCGACGGCAAGCGGGTCGAGCAGGGGGGCGAGGGTCATGGTCCTGGAGGCTCCTGGGCAGCGCAAATACCCCACATCCGTGATCCGGTGGGGGTTGCCACCCACTCTAACCGGCAGCTGCGACAGGTACGGCGCGCCCACCAGCGCGGACGCGGAGGCGGCACACGACTGCGCTCAGGCCGGGCTGTGGAACTTCTGCTGCGCCGCCACGAGGCCGTGCGTGACCACCATCTCCACCGCGTCGGCGGCGTCTCCGACGAGGAACGGCAGCTCCTTGCGCTCCGTCGTCGAGAAGTCCCGCAGCACGAAGTCGGCGGCGTCCATGCGACCCGGTGGCCGGCCGATGCCGACCCGCACCCTCAGGTAGTCCTTGGTCCCGAGCGCGGAGGAGATCGAGCGCAGCCCGTTGTGTCCGCCCTCTCCGCCGCCCTTCTTCAACCGGACCTCGCCGGCGGGGATGTCGAGCTCGTCGTGGACCACCAGCAGCCGCTCGGCCGACACGGAGAAGAACTTCATCAGCGCCTTGACCGGCCCACCCGACTCGTTCATGTACGAGCCGGGTACTGCCACCACCGCCGCGGGGCCGGGTGCTCCACCGGGCAGCACCCCAACTCGCACCGAGGCGACCGAGGCGCGCGCCTTGTGTGGCGTCAGCGAGGTCGAGCCGCGCGTCGCCAGCTCGAAGGCGACCATGGCCCCCACGTTGTGGCGGTTGCCGGCATACCGCGCACCCGGGTTCCCCAGCCCGACCACGAGCCATGTGCCGTCAGCGTCCACGGGCCGCAAGTATGCCAACACACCCGGGGCCCCACCCCCGTGAACCCCGGGAAGAGCGCGGGAGGCCAGGTCCGAAGCGGACCTGGCCTCCCGGCACACGTGGGACGTGGTGGGCTCAGCCCTCGGTGGACTCGCCCTCGGCAGCAGCCTCGCCACCCTCGGCGGGAGCCTCGCCCTCGCCGGCCTCCTCGGCCGGTGCGGCCTCGTCGTGCTCGATGCCGGCCTCGGCCTCGAGCTCGGCCATCTCGGCGTCCAGCGCCGCCTGCGAGATCTGCTGGGTGATGTTGACGACCAGGATCTCCGGGTCGGTCAGCAGGGCTGCACCCGCCGGCAGGGTGACGCCAGACGCGTGGATCTGGGTGCCCGCGGCGAGCCCCTCGACCGAGACGACGACGTTCTGGGGGATGTCGGTGGCCTCGACCTCGAGCTGCAGGGTCTGCGCGTCGACGGTGACGACGGTCTCCGGAGCGGCCTCGCCCTCGACGTGGACCGGGACGTCGACGGTGACCTTCTCGCCACGGCGGACGATGACGAGGTCGACGTGCTCGATGACCGGCTTGATCGGGTCGCGCTGCACGTCCTTGGCCAGGGCCAGCTGCTCCTCGCCGTCGATGACGATCGTGAGCAGCGCGTTGGCGCCCTTGAGCGCCATCATGGCGTCGTGTCCGGGCAGCGTGATGTGCACCGGCTCTGCGCCGTGGCCGTACATGACGGCGGGGATCTTGTGGTTGCGGCGGATCTTGCGGGCAGCGCCCTTGCCGAACTCGGTGCGCTTCTCGGCGACGAGCCTGTTGTCAGACACGGAAACTCCTGTGGCGGTGGGAAACTCGAACGTGCGGTGGGCCTCGACGCGGGGCGCAGCACGAAGGCTCCACCGCGTCGATCACGGACGGCCGGCCGAGGCCGTGCTGCGTCCCTCGCCGAGGCAACCCCGAGAGTCTAGGCGACGGCTGCGGGGAGTGCGAAATCCGCGTCCCTGGCCTCGCGCCCCGCTGCCTCCGCCCGAGTCCTGCGCATCTCCCCGACCCGGACCGCGACCACCCCGGCGACGATGAGCACCCCGCCGGCCAGCTGCACCACCCGGGGCAGCTCGCCGAGCAGCAGCCAGGCGAAGACCACCGCGAACAGCACCTCGGTCAGCCCGACGAACGAGGCGACGGTGGACCCGAGTCGCCGTGCGGCGAAGATGCCGAGGAGGTATGCCGCGGCGGCGGCGACAAGGGCCAGCTCACCGATGGCGCTCCACCAGGGCAGTTCGACGCCCCGGAGCGTGACC
>JAICSZ010000328.1 GCA_025936615.1 Pedococcus sp.
AACGCCGGCATGGTGCCGTTCAAGCCCTACTTCCTGGGCCAGCAGGCCCCGCAGTGGGACCGTGCGACCACCGTTCAGAAGTGCGTGCGCACCGGTGACATCGAGGAGGTCGGCAAGACCTCCCGGCACGGCACCTTCTTCCAGATGAACGGCAACTTCTCGTTCGGCGACTACTTCAAGGAAGGCGCCATCACCCTGGCGTGGGAGCTCGTCACCACCTCGCAGGACCAGGGCGGCTACGGCCTGGACCCCGAGAAGATCTGGCCCACCGTCTACGAAGGTGACGACGAGGCCTACGACATCTGGAAGCGCGTCATCGGGATCCCCGCCGAGCGGATCACCCGCCGCGGCAAGCTCGACAACTACTGGCACATGGGCGTGCCCGGCCCGGGCGGCCCGTGCAGCGAGATCTACCTCGACCGCGGAGCCGAGTACGGCCGCGAGGGAGGCCCCGCCGTCGACGAGGACCGCTACCTCGAGTTCTGGAACCTCGTCTTCATGCAGTACGAGCTGTCCGCGGTTCGCGCCAAGGACGACTTCGACATCGCCGGGGACCTGCCCAAGAAGAACATCGACACCGGCATGGGCCTGGAGCGGATGGCCACCCTGCTGCAGGGTGTCGACAACCTCTACGAGATCGACGAGGTCTACCCCGTCCTCGACATGGCCGCCGAGCTCACCGGCAAGAAGTACGGCGCCCACTCCGGCCACGACGCCGCGCACAGCCACCCCGACGACGTTCGCCTGCGGGTGGTTGCCGACCACGTCCGATCCAGCCTGATGCTCATCGGCGACGGCGTGACCCCCGGCAACGAGGGGCGCGGCTACGTGCTGCGACGGATGCTGCGCCGCGCGGTCCGCTCGATGCGGCTGCTCGGCTTCGACGAGCCGAGCCTGCCGCTGCTGCTGCCGATCTCGCTGGAGCGGATGAAGCAGTCCTACCCCGAGCTCGAGACCGGGTTCGACCGGATCTCCCAGATCGCCTACGCCGAGGAGGAGGCGTTCCGCCGCACCCTCGCCTCCGGCACCACCATCCTCGACACCGCCGTCTCCCGGACCAAGCAGGAGGGCGGGAAGGTGCTCGCGGGCGAGCGGGCCTTCGCCCTGCACGACACCTACGGCTTCCCCATCGACCTCACCCTGGAGATGGCCTCGGAGCAGGGGCTGGAGGTCGACCGCGAGGGTTTCACCCGGCTCATGCAGGAGCAGCGTGAGCGCGCCAAGGCGGATGCGAAGTCCAAGAAGCACGCCCATGCCAACACCGAGGTCTGGAAGGACCTGCGCGCGGTCGGCGCCACCGACTGGCGCGCCTACAGCGAGCTGAGCACGCAGGGGCGGGTGGTCGGCCTCGTGCTGGACGGCGAGAGCGTGTCCGAGCTCGAGCCGGGCCAGCGCGGCCAGGTGGTGCTCGACCGCACCCCGTTCTATGCCGAGTCCGGTGGCCAGATCGCCGACGAGGGCGTGATCACCGCGGACGGCGCCCACCTCAAGGTCGTCGACGTGCAGCGGCCGGTCAAGGGCCTGGTGGCGCACACGGTCGAGGTGCTCACCGGCCCGGTGCGCACGGGCCAGGAGGTGCTTGCCGAGGTGGACCCGGAGTGGCGCGTCTCGGCCTGCCAGGCCCACTCCGGGACGCACGTCGTGCACGCGGCGCTGCGGCAGGTGCTCGGCCCGTCCGCCCTGCAGTCCGGCTCCTACAACAAGCCCGGCTACCTGCGCCTCGACTTCGCCTGGAACCAGGCGCTCAGCCGGGAGACCCGCAGCGAGATCGAGGAGGTCGCCAACCTCGCGGTCCGCCAGGACCTGCCGGTCTCCGCCCAGCTCATGACCCTGCCGCAGGCCCGGGACTTCGGGGCGCTGGCGTTGTTCGGCGAGACCTACGACGAGCAGGTGCGGGTCATCGAGATCGGTGGTCCGTGGTCGCGCGAGCTCTGCGGTGGCACCCACGTGCAGCACTCCAGCCAGATCGGGGCCCTGAGCGTCACCGGTGAGTCCTCGGTGGGCTCCGGCGTGCGCCGGCTCGAGGCGTTCGTCGGCATGGAGGCGCTGCACCACCTGGCCAAGGAGCGGGCCCTGGTCGCCGAGCTCACCGAGATCGTCAACGTCCAGCCCGGCGAGCTCAAGGAGCGCGTGGCCGCCCTGGTGACCCGCGTTCGCGACGCCGAGCGCGAGATCGAGAAGATGCACCGGGAGCAGGTGCAGGCCCAGAGCGGGCGGCTGGTCGAGTACGTGCGGGACGTGAACGGCATCCGCGTGCTCACGCACGACGCGGGTGAGGGCGCCGGGCCCGACGACCTGCGCACCATGGCCCTCGACCTGCGCGGCCGTCTGGGCGATGGCGCTCCCGCCGTCGTCGCCCTCACCGGCGTGGCCAAGGGCCGTCCGGGGGTCGTCGTGGCCACCAACGCCCCGGCCCGCGAGCGAGGCATCAAGGCCGGTGCGCTCGTGCGCACCGCGGCCCAGGTCCTCGGCGGGGGCGGCGGCGGCAAGGACGACCTGGCGCAGGGTGGCGGCACCGACGCGACCCGGACCGGCGAGGCGCTCGGACAGGTCGACGTGGCCATCCGCGAGGCGGCCACTGGGTGAGCAGGTCCGGTCGCAGGGTGGGCGTCGACGTCGGCAGCGTGCGGGTCGGGGTCGCCAGCAGCGACCCCTCCGCGCTGCTCGCGACCCCCGTGCGCACCGTCTCCCGCGACCCCGACGACGAGGCCGCGACCGACATCGAGGAGCTCGCGGCGCTGGTCACCGAGCTCGGGGCGGTCGAGGTGGTCGTGGGGCTGCCCCGCACGCTCGCCGGTGCGGATGGGGCCGCGGCGCAGGCGGCACGCACGTATGCTGGGCGGCTGGCGGCTCGCATCGCCCCGGTGCCCGTGCGTCTGGTCGACGAACGGCTCACCACGGTCGATGCGCACCGCAACCTCCGCGCCAGCGGGGTCGAGGGCCGAAAGCACCGCTCGGTCGTCGACCAGGCCGCAGCAGTGCTGATCCTGCAGGCCGCCCTCGACGCGGAACGCAGCTCTGGGCGACCGCCCGGCGAGCTGGTGAGCGGTGGCGGGCGCAAGCCCCGGACGAAGGACAGACGCCGATGACCGAGCCCCATCTGGAGCACTCGATCTGCGGGGGACCCACTGCGGACGACACCACCCGTCCTGAGGTGCGGTCGCGCGCCGCGGCGCGCAGTCAGCGGCGGCCGCCGCGTCGCCGTGGTCGCCGCTTCGGCACCCTCGTCCTCGCACTGGCCATCGTCGCGGTGGCGGCCGTCGCGGCATACACCGCCCTTCGTCCCGTGGTCGACGGGTTCCTCGAGAGCAACGACTACCCCGGTCCGGGCAGCGGCCAGGTCGAGGTCGTCGTCGACGAGGGGGACTCGGGGCGCGCCATCGCCCAGTCGCTCCAGAAGGCCGACGTCGTCAAGACCAGCAAGGCGTACCTCGACGCGGCCGCCAAGGACAAGCGCTCGAGCTCCATCCAGCCGGGCAGCTACACGTTCAAGAAGCAGATGACCGCCAAGGACGCGCTCGCCGTGCTGGTGAACCCCGCCAACCGTCACGTGCCCCGGGTGACCATCCGCGAGGGGCTCTGGAAGAGCGAGGTGTTCGCGGCCCTCTCC
>JAICSZ010000347.1 GCA_025936615.1 Pedococcus sp.
GGCTTCGACCGGGCCCCGGAGCTGCTGGTGATGCTGGCCGAGCTGCGTCAGGGGCTGGCCCGCTACCTCGCGGGGCGGCCGGGTGACGGTCCCCGGACGCTGGAGGAGGTCGTCGCGTTCAACCGGGAGCACGCCGACGTGGAGCTGGCCCACTTCGGGCAGTCCCTGTTCGAGGACGCCCTCGAGGGCCCCGAGGTCGGCAGCCCCGAGTACGTCGAGGCACGGGCCGCGTGCCTGCGCCATGCCAGGGACGAGGGCATCGACGCGGTGCTGCGCGGGCACGGGCTCGACGCGCTGGTGAGCCCGTCGTACCCGCCGGCGATGCCGATCGACCTGGTCAACCCCGAGGCGCTCACCGGGTCCTGCACCTCCCCGGCGGCGATGGCGGGCTACCCCCTGGTGACCGTCCCCTCGGGGCTGCGGGCGGGCCTGCCCGTGGCGGTGACGTTCTGGGGCACCGCCGGCAGCGAGGCGACCCTTGTCGAGATCGCCCACGGGTACGAGACCGCGCGCGACGCCGACACCGGGCCGCTCCCCGAGCCGACCTTCCGGCCGTTCGTGTGAGGGCCGGGCCTCCGCTCGTGGCACGCGGTAACGGATGTCACAGCCCCGTCGGCGGCCCGGTCGGCACCGCACGGATAGAGTGCTGAGGATGTCCCGTTAGCACCCTGTGAACATTCCGCACCGCGTCGACTCGGGAGGAAACCCCTGGTGGCCAGCTCTGTGACCGGCACTCTGTACCGCGGTCGGGAAGGCATGTGGTCCTGGGTCCTGCACCGGATCACCGGCGTCGCGATCTTCTTCTTCCTCTTCGCCCACGTCATCGACACCGCGATGGTCCGGGTCTCGCCGCACGCCTACGACAGCGCCGTCGCGACGTACAAGAACCCGGTCGTGGGGGTCCTCGAGGTCGGCCTGGTGGCCGCGGTCCTCCTGCACGCCCTCAACGGCGTGCGGATCATCCTGGTGGACTTCTGGGAGAAGGGCCCGCGCTACCAGCGCCAGATGTCGTACGGCGTCGTGGTGCTGTTCGTGGTGCTCTTCGTGCCGTTCGTGATCCGGCACCTGTCGAACGTCTTCGGAGGCTGACGTGAGCGCACCCAGCATCGACGCGCCGCGCAGCCCGCTCGGCGGTCCTCGCGGCCGGCGCCGGCGCGCCGGGGGCAACTTCGAGCTCAACAGCTGGCTGTTCATGCGCGGATCCGGCCTGGTGCTCCTGGTCCTCGTGTTCGGGCACCTGTTCGTGAACCTGATGACCGGCGACGGCATCCACCAGGTCGACTTCGCGTTCGTCGCCGGGAAGTGGGCCAACCCGTTCTGGCAGGTGTGGGACCTGGCCATGCTGTGGCTGGCCGAGCTGCACGGCATGAACGGGCTGCGCACGATCATCAACGACTACGCGTCGAAGCCGACGACCCGGTTCGCGCTCAAGACGCTGCTGTACTTCTCGGCGCTCGTCGTCATCGTCCTGGGCACGCTGGTGATCTTCACCTTCGACCCCTGCGTCGACCCGAGCTCCACCCTCGACGTCTGCCGGATGAAGTGAGGCACTGACATGGTCCAGTACCACAAGTACGACGTGGTCATCGTCGGTGCCGGCGGCGCGGGGATGCGGGCCGCCCTCGAGTCCGGCCAGCGCGCTCGCACCGCTGTGCTCACCAAGCTCTACCCGACCCGGTCCCACACCGGCGCGGCCCAGGGCGGCATGTGCGCCGCGCTGGCCAACGTCGAGGAGGACAACTGGGAGTGGCACACCTTCGACACCGTCAAGGGCGGCGACTACCTGGTCGACCAGGACGCCGCCGAGGTGATGGCCAAGGAAGCCATCGACGCGGTCCTCGACCTGGAGAAGATGGGCCTGCCGTTCAACCGCACGGACGAGGGCAAGATCGACCAGCGCCGGTTCGGCGGCCACACCCGCAACCACGGCGAGGCCGCCGTGCGCCGCTCCTGCTTCGCGGCCGACCGCACCGGCCACATGATCCTGCAGACCCTCTACCAGCAGTGCATCAAGCACGAGGTCGAGTTCTACAACGAGTTCTACGTCCTCGACATGGTCCTCACCGACGGTCGGGTCTCGGGCGTCGTCGCCTACGAGCTGGCGACCGGCGAGATCCACGTGTTCGGCGCCAAGGCCGTGATCCTCGCGACCGGAGGGTTCGGCAAGGTCTTCCGGACCACGTCCAACGCCCACACCCTCACCGGCGACGGCATGGGGATCGTGTGGCGCAAGGGCCTGCCCCTGGAGGACATGGAGTTCTTCCCGTTCCACCCGACGGGGCTGGCCGGTCTCGGGGTGCTGCTGTCCGAGGCGGCTCGCGGGGAGGGCGGCATCCTGCGCAACAGCGAGAACGAGCGCTTCATGGAGCGCTACGCCCCCACGATCAAGGACCTGGCGCCGCGGGACATGGTCGCCCGAGCCATGGCCAACGAGGTGCGGGAGGGCCGCGGGGCCGGGCCGGACAAGGCCTACGTCTACCTCGACGTGACGCACCTGCCCAAGGAGCAGATCGACTCCAAGCTCCCCGACATCACCGAGTTCGCCCGGACCTACCTCGGCGTCGAGCCCTACACCGAGATGATCCCGGTCTTCCCGACCGCGCACTACGCCATGGGCGGCGTACCCACCAACATCCGCGGCGAGGCGCTCGCCGACAACCACACGGTGATCCCGGGCCTGTACGCCGCCGGCGAGGTGGCGTGCGTGTCCGTTCACGGCGCCAACCGGCTCGGCACCAACTCGCTGCTGGACATCAACGTCTTCGGGCGACGGGCGGGGATCTTCGCCGCCGAGTACGCACGCACCACGGGCTTCGACGAGCTCCCCGAGGACCCGGAGGCGACCGTCGTCGCGATGATCGAGTCGATGCGCGACGCCGGCGGCTCCGAGCGGGTGGCCTCGATCCGCTCCGAGCTCCAGGCCACGATGGACATCAACGCCCAGGTGTACCGGACCGAGGGCTCGCTCAAGCAGGCACTCGGCGACATCGAGGGGCTCAAGGCCCGCTACGCGAACGTGTCCGTGCAGGACAAGGGCCGCCGGTTCAACACCGACCTGCTCGAGGCGATCGAGCTCGGGTTCCTGCTCGACCTCGCGGAGGTGCTCGTCACGTCGGCGCTGGCCCGCAACGAGTCCCGCGGCGGCCACTTCCGCGAGGACTACCCCACGCGCGACGACGTGAACTTCATGCGCCACACGATGGCCTACCGGAACCCGGACGGCAGCGTCCGGCTCGACTACAAGCCGGTCATCGAGACGCGCTACAAGCCGATGGAGCGGAAGTACTGATGGACGTCAAGGTCAAGATCCTCCGGTACAACCCCGAGGTCGTCGACGAGGCCGAGTGGAAGACCTACGCGGTCACCCTGCAGCCGAC
>JAICSZ010000341.1 GCA_025936615.1 Pedococcus sp.
AGGAAGGTACCCTCCAGCGCCCGGTAACCATGCACCCCACCGCCGCCGAACCCGGCAGCCTCGCCCGCGGCATACAGGCCCTGGACCGGGTCTCCCGACGCTGACAGGACGCGCGACGACAGGTCTGTCTGCAGCCCACCGAGCGTCTTGCGGGTGAGGATGTTCAGCCGGACCGCGATGAGCGGCGCGGCCTTCGGGTCCAGGAGGCGGTGCGGGCTGGCGGTGCGAATCAGCTTGTCCCCCCGGTAGTTTCGAGCCCCACGGATGGCGGTGACCTGGAAGTCCTTGCCGAACGCGTTCTCGACCTCGCGGTCGCGTTCGGTGATCTGCTGCTCGAGGTGCGCCGGGTCGAGGGGGGCCTCGGGGGTCAGCGCGTTCATCTTGGCAACGAGCTCGCCGAGGCTGTCAGCCTGGACGAAGTCGGCCCCTTGCTCGAGGAAGGCACGGACCGGTCCCGGCATGTCCGCACGAGCGCGCCCGAGGACGTCACGCACGGACTTGCCCGTCAGGTCGGGGTTCTGCTCCGAGCCCGAGAGCGCGAACTCCTTGCCGATGATCTTCTTCGTGAGGACGAACCACGAGTGGTCGTGGCCGGTCTGGCGCAGGTGCGCAAGGGTGCCGAGCGTGTCGAAGCCGGGGTAGAGCGGTGCGGGCAGCCGGTTTCCGTTGCCGTCGAACCACATCGAGCTCGGGCCGGGCAGGATGCGGATGCCGTGGCCCGGCCAGATCGGTGCGAAGTTCTCGACGCCCTCGACGTAGTGCCACATCCGGTCGCGGTTCACGACGCGTCCGCCGGCCGCCTCCGTGATGCCGATCATGCGGCCATCGACGTAGGCCGGCACGCCGGTGAGCATGCGCTCGGGCAGCGTCCCGAGCCGGCTGGGCCAGGCGTCACGCACCAGGTCGTGGTTGCCACCGATGCCGCCGCTGGTCACGACCACGGCTTGTGCGGAGAGCTCGAACTCGCCGGCGGCGTCACGGTTCGTCGGGCGCCCACGCTCGGCACCGTCGGGGGCGAGCACCGTGCCGCGCACGCCTGTCACGGCTCCGTCGGCGGTGACCAGCTCGTCCACCCGGTGGCGGTGGCGGACGTCGACGCGACCGGCGGCGACGTGCTCGGCGACCCGGCGCAGGAACGGCGCCAACACCCCAGGCCCCGTGCCCCACACGATGTGGAAGCGGGGCACCGAGTTGCCGTGGCCCGACGCCGACCCGTCGCCGCGCTCCGCCCAGCCCACCACCGGGAAGAACCGCATGCCCTGCGCGTGGAGCCAGGCGCGCTTCTCCCCGCCGGCGAAGTCGACGTAGGCGCGCGCCCACTGCGCAGCCCACACGTCCTCGTCGTCGAGCCGATCGAACCCGGCGGTCCCCTGCCAGTCCTGCCAGGCGAGGTCCAGGGAGTCCTTGATGCCCAACCGTCGCTGCTCGGGGCTGTCCACGAGGAAGAGCCCGCCGAACGACCAGTGGGCCTGCCCACCGAGGTTTGCCTGGCTCTCCTGCTCCACCACCACGACGCGGCGGCCGGCGTCGGCCAGCTCGGCGGCTGCCACGAGTCCCGAGAGCCCGGCTCCCACGACGACGACGTCAGCATCCATGCCGACGACCCTAGTCAGGCACTCAACCCGCGGGGCTGAGCCGGACCCGGCCACCGGCCACCGTGAACGTCACCTCGGCCAAGGTGGCGACGACTGCGTCCGCGAACAGGTCGGCAGGGGCGGTCGTCGTGGTCAGCGCGAGCGTGGCGCAGCCGGCGGCCCGAGCCGACTCCAGGCCGCCGGGCGCATCCTCGACCACCAAGCAGTCCCTCGGGTCGACGCCCAGTCGCTGCGCCGCGAGCAGGTAGGGGTCAGGGTGCGGCTTGCCCCGGTCCACGTCGTCGGCGGTCACGACGACGCGGGGGGCCGGGATCGCGGTCGCCGTGATGCGGGCGCGAGCGAGCGGGACGGTGCACGAGGTCGCGATGGCGCAGCGGTCCGGCTCGTCAGCGAGGGCCTTGAGCGCCTCGAGCGCACCGGGCAGCACGGTGATTCCGTCGGTGTCGGCGAGCTCGAGGGCGTCGATGCGGGTGACGGCGGCCTCGACCCGCTCCGCCGGCAGGAGGTGCTCGACGATGGAGCGGGACGGCACCCCGTGGAACCCGGCGAGCCGGCGCGGGTCGATGCCCTCCTCCTGTGCCCAGCGCACCCAAGACCGCACGACGTTCGGGGTCGAGTCGACCAGCGTGCCGTCCATGTCGAACAGGACGGCGCCGAAGTCACGGTCCTCGAGCCCACCCAGCGTGCGCGACATGGGTCAAGGGTAGGCAGCCGGTGCTCCGGATACGGTGGGTGGGTGAGCTCGGCGGACGGACATCCCGCGAAGCGCCGGGTCCTGCCCAGGTGGCTCGTGCGGTTGGTGTCCCTGCTGGTCCTCTACGCCGGGTGCGTCGCCGGTGGGATCGCGGCGACGACGCTGTTCCCGACCACGGTGCAGACCCTCAACTACTCGGCGTCGCTGCGGTTGTCCGCCAACCCGGAGGAGATCTCGGCGATCCACAGCCCGACCGTGTTCGGCAACATCGACGTCGACTTCGCCACGCCCGTCCCCGCGCCCGGCGTCCTCGCCAGCCTGCAGGTCAAGGAGCGGATCACCGACCTGCTGGCCCGGCCCAACATCTCGGTCCGTTCCCTGCAGCCGGGCCCGCTGGAGCTGGAGAAGGCGGCGCGTGACGCCGCCATCGGGCTCGGCTGGCGCTTCGCCGCGGGTTCGCTCGCGGTCGCCCTCCTGGCCATTGGCGCGTATGCCGCGTGGGCCCACGCGCGGCCACGTCACCGCCGGGTCGGCGCGGCACTCTGCTGCTGGGCGCTGGCGTGCCTGGTGACGTTCGGCAGCGTCGCACTGGGCTACCGCACCGAACGCCTCGAGGCGTTCAAGCTCACCGGCATCCTCGGGGCGGTGCAGCGCAACTCCGACCTGCTGGCCGGCGTGGAGACCCGCGCGGAGCAGACCACGCCGTACCTCAAGAACCTGCTGGCCCTGTCGAGCGCGCTGCAGGAGAAGTACCGTCCGCAGTCGCTGACCCGCCCGGTGGCCGCCCGGATCCTGCTGGTCTCCGACATCCATGGCGCCAACCAGTACCCGCTGATGAAGACGGTCGTGAAGCAGGAGCAGATCGACGTGGTCATCGACTCGGGCGACCTGGTGAACTTCGGCAGCGTGGCCGAGGCCGACGCCGCCGGGATCTTCAGTGGGATCAAGTCACTCGGCGTGCCGTACCTGTTCGTGCGGGGAAACCACGACGCCCGGTCGGACACCGACGCGGCCCTGCTGAGCCGGATGGCCAAGGTGCCCAACGTGGTCCTCCTCGAGCCAGACGAGGACCAGTACACGGTCCAGAGCGTCGCCGGAATCCGGATCGCCGGGTTCAATGACCCCAGGTGGTTCGGCGACGACAACCAGGACAACGCCGCCAAGCAGAAGCCGGCCGCTGCGGCGTTCAAGG
>JAICSZ010000413.1 GCA_025936615.1 Pedococcus sp.
CGATCTCGACCGCGGCCGCGGACACCGCGCCGCCCATGGTGTGCGGCCGGGTGCCGAGTGGGCGGATCCGCTCGAGGCCGTGTTCCTCGGTGCTCTCGATGATCTTCGCCATGGTCTGCACGGCCCGGATCGGGTACGCGCCGACGCTGGTCTCGCCCGACAGCATGATGGCGTCGGCGCCGTCGAGGACGGCGTTGGCGGCGTCGGACGCCTCGGCCCGCGTGGGCCGGGGGTTGTCGACCATCGACTCGAGCACCTGGGTCGCGACGATGACCGGCTTCGCCTGCTGCCGGGCGATCTCGATGGCGCGCTTCTGGACGATCGGCACGTCCTCGAGCGGCAGCTCAACACCGAGGTCGCCGCGCGCCACCATGATCGCGTCGAAGGCGCTGATGATCTCGACCAGGTTGTCGACCGCCTGCGGCTTCTCGAGCTTGGCGATGACGGGCAGCCGGCTGCCCTCCTCGTCCATGACGGCGTGCACGTCGGCAAGGTCTGCGGCGGACCGCACGAAGGACAGCGCGATGGTGTCCGCGCGCAGCCGCATCCCCCAACGCAGGTCCTCCTTGTCCTTCTCGGACAGGGCCGGGACGGACACCGCGACTCCGGGCAGGTTGATGCCCTTGTTGTTGGAGACCGTGCCGCCGATGAGCACCTTGCAGTGCACGTCGGTGTCCGTGACGTCGACCGCCTCGAGGGCGACCTTGCCGTCGTCGATCAGCAGGGTGTCGCCGCGTCGCACATCGCCCGGAAGGCCCTTGTAGGTGGTGCCGACCCCTGTCTGCGAGCCGTCGACCTCGCGCGTGGTGATGGTGAAGGCGTCACCGCTGGCGAGCTGAACCGGCCCACCCGAGAACCGTCCGGTGCGGATCTTGGGGCCCTGCAGGTCGACCATGATCCCGACCGCGTGACCGGTCTCGTCACTGGCCTGACGGACCATGCGGTAGACCTTCTCGTGGTCCTCGTAGGAGCCGTGCGAGAGGTTGAGCCGGGCGACGTCCATCCCGGCATCGACGAGCTCGCGGATCTTCTCCGGGGTCGAGACGGCCGGGCCGAGGGTGCACACGATCTTGGCGCGACGCATGGCAAAACCCTATCGGGCGCCGTTGCCGCCGACGTGACCGCGGTCACTGTCTGGACACCGCGCGAGCAGGCTCAGGCGGTGAGCGGCCGGTCCGTCGGGTTGATCGGCCGGGGCAGGGCGCTCTGGCCAGTCAGGAAGCGGTCCACGCCGGCCGCCGCGGAGCGGCCCTCCGCGATCGCCCACACGATGAGCGACTGCCCACGACCAGCATCACCAGCCACGAACACGCCGGGCACGGAGGTCATGTAGTCGTTGTCCCGCCTGATGTTCGAACGCTCGTCGAGCTCCACGCCGAGCTGCTCGACGACGCCCGGCCCCTGCGGCCCGAGGAAGCCCATCGCGAGCAGGACCAGCTGGGCCGGCACCACCCGCTCGGTGCCCTCGACCTCCTCGAACCCCTTCTCCCCCATGGCGACGTCCACCAGGCGCAGCCCGCTGACCTTGCCGTCCTCGCCCAGGACCTCCTTGGTCGACACGGCATAGACGCGTTCCCCGCCCTCCTCGTGGGCCGAAGCCACGCGGAACACCATGGGGTAGGTCGGCCACGGCTGGTTCCCGGGTCGGTCGTCGCCGGGACGGGGCATGATCTCCAGGCTGGTCACCGAGCGCGCACCCTGGCGGTGCGCGGTGCCGATGCAGTCGGCACCCGTGTCGCCGCCACCGATGACGATGACGTCCTTGCCCTCGGCGGTCACCTGGCCCTCGACCTCCTCGCCGAGCGCGACGCGGTTGGCCGGCGGCAGGAACTCCATGGCCTGCATGACGCCGTCGAGCTCGCGACCGGGGACCGGAAGGTCGCGTGGCACCGTCGCGCCCACGGCGAGCACGACCGCGTCGTAGCGGTCGCGCAGCTGGCGGCCGGTGACGTCCTCGCCGATGTTGACGCCGCTGCGGAAGCGGGTGCCCTCCGACTGCATCTGGGCGATCCGCCGGTCCACGACCGACTTCTCCATCTTGAACTCCGGGATGCCGTAGCGCAGCAGGCCTCCGGGCTTGTCTGCGCGCTCGAAGACGGCGACCGTGTGTCCGGCGCGGGTGAGCTGCTGGGCGGCGGCCAGGCCGGCCGGGCCGGAGCCCACGACGGCCACCGTCTTGCCCGAGAGGCGTTCTGGTGCTTGGGGTTGCACGTATCCCGCGTCGAAGGCGCGCTCGATCGTGGTGACCTCGACCTGCTTGATCGTCACCGCCGGCTGGTTGATCCCCAGCACGCAAGCGGTCTCGCACGGTGCGGGGCACAGCCGCCCGGTGAACTCGGGGAAGTTGTTCGTGGCGTGCAGCCGCTCGATGGCCTCGCGCCAGTCGCCGCGCCAGGCGAGGTCGTTCCACTCAGGGATGAGGTTGCCGAGCGGACAGCCGCTGTGGCAGAAGGGGATCCCGCAGTCCATGCAACGCCCGGCCTGCCGCTGCAGCTGGGAGACCTCCTGCTCCTCGTAGACCTCCTTCCAGTCCTTGATGCGCACTGGAACCGGCCGACGGGCCGGCAGCTCGCGCTCGCGGGTCTTCAGGAACCCCTGGGGGTCAGCCACGGGAGGCCTCCATGATCCGCTCCCACACCTCGGAGCCGTTGACGTCGAGTCCCTCCGCCTCGGCGGCGGC
>JAICSZ010000131.1 GCA_025936615.1 Pedococcus sp.
CTGTCGGGCAGGACCTCCTTGAGGATGCCCTTGAGCCGCGAGCGCTCGGTGTCGGGCAGCTTGCGGCTGATGCCGGTCATCGAGCCCTCGGGCACGAACACGAGGTAGCGGCCGGGAAGGCTGATCTGGCTGGTGAGCCGGGCGCCCTTGTGCCCGATCGGGTCCTTGGTGACCTGGACGAGCACGCTGTCCCCGGACTTGAGCGCGTTCTCGATCCGCTTCGGCTGGTTGCTGTCGAGCCCGGCGGCGTCCCAGTTGACCTCGCCGGCGTAAAGCACGGCGTTGCGGCCCTTGCCGATGTCGACGAAGGCAGCCTCCATCGAGGGGAGCACGTTCTGCACGCGCCCGAGGTAGACGTTGCCGGCCATCGACGCGTTGGTCTCGCGGCTGACGAAGTGCTCGACGAGGACGTCGTCCTCGAGGACCCCGATCTGGGTCCGGCCCTCGCGCTCGCGGACGACCATGCGCCGGTCGACGCTCTCGCGGCGGGCCAGGAACTCTGCCTCGGTGATGACGGTGCGACGGCGGCCGGCCTCACGGCCCTCGCGACGACGCTGCTTCTTGGCCTCCAGCCGGGTCGAGCCCTTGACGCTCTGCGGCTCGTCGCGGCGGCTCTGGCGCACCTTGGTCACAGTGCCGGGCGGGTCCTCGCCGTCGGTGGCCGACCCGCTGCGGCGGCGCCGACGGCGCCGCTTGCTGGTGCCGCCCTCGTCCTCGTCCTGCTGGTCCTGGCCTCCGGACTGCTCCTCGTCCGCGGAGGAGTCCGCGTCCGTCGCCTCGTCCTCAGCGGTGCCCTGGTCCTGCCCCTCGGACTGGCCGCGCCCCCGGCCACGGCCCTTGCCACCGCGCCGACGACGACGTCGGCCGCCGCCCTCGCCCTGGTCGCCGGAGTCGTCCTGCTCGTCCGCAGCCGGCTCCTCCGTGCGCCCGTCGGCGTCGCGCTCGGGCTTCTGCTCCTGCTCCGCCTTCGCAGCGGCCTTCTTGCGGGCCCGGGGGCCGGCCGTGGTGGGCTCGGGTGCCTGGAACAGCACACCGACGCCCGGAGCGGTGGCGGCCGCGGGGGCCGAGTCGCTGCTGGGAGCCTCGGCGCTACCGGTCGGGGCCGACCCGGCGGGCTCGGCGGCCACGTCGTCTGTCGAGGCCTTCTTCGTCGCGGACTTCTTCGTGGTCTTCTTGGCGGTCTTCTTCGCCGCGGCCTTCTTGGCGACCTTCTTCACCGGCTGCGCGGCATCTGGCTCGTCCGCGCTGCGCTCGGTCGCCTCGCTGGAGGCCTCGGCTGGCGCCGCCTTCTTCGTGGCCTTGCGGGCGGCACGCTTGCGGGGCGCAGGGGCGTCGTCGGTGGGGCGCGTCCCCGACGAGGGTGCCTCGCTCGTGGGTTCGACGCTCGGTGCGGGCTGGAACGGGTCCTGCGTGGATGCCATGGATGGCGTCCTTCCGGCATCCCGTGGCGAGGGCCACACCCGAGAGTCCTGCTCTCCGATCGCCCACGTGGTGCGCGGTCTGCGGTCGTGTCGGTGGCGGCTGCCGCCGACACGGAAGTCGGTTGGCTACGCCGGGCTCGGTTCGCGCGGGGGTCGCGCGTCACCTGGTCCGGCGCCGTCGTCGCCCTGGTCGGCAGCCAGTGGATCGGCCACCCCAGCGGTTGCGGTCTGCAGCGGGCCCTGTGCCAGCCGGGTCACCAGGGGCGGTGTCGGTGGTTCCAGGTCCGTTGCTGCTCGCAGCGCGGTCAGGATGTCGTCGGGGCGTACGGCCGGTGTGGTGTGCCGTACGACCACTCGAAGTATCGCACAGTCGGGCCGCTGCGACGGTTGCGCCACCAGCGACACCACGGCGGCGCGCACGTCGAAGGTCTTCGGCCCGCTCTTGAACACCCGGGTCACCTCGGCGCGGTCGCGGGCCAGCAGGCCCTCCGCCGCCCGCTGCAGCTCCTCGACGGTGAGCCCGGCGAAGTCCATCACCCAGTCGCTGGCCTGCAGACGGTCGGCGAGGGCCCCCGGCGCCGCCTCGACCACCTCGAGCACGTCCAGCCCGTCGGGCAGCGCCGCGTCGAGCGACCCACGCACCGACTCGGGGTCGACCCGCTGGGTCACCGAGATCTCGAAGTACTCGGCCTCGCTGGCCGTTCCGGTGGGTGCGGCGTTGGCGTAGGAGATCTTGGGGTGCGGGTGGAAGCCGGCGGAGAAGGCCATCGGCACCCCGGCCCGGCGCAGGGCCCGCTCCAGGGCCCGTTGGAAGTCCCGGGTCGAGGAGAACCGCAGCCGGCCACGCTTGGCATAGCGCACCCGCAGCTTCTGCACGGCCGGGTCCGGAGCCGGACCCTCGGGAACGCGCTGCCGTGCCATGGCGGCCACCCTACGGCCCAGCGCTCCGCGCCCTCACCGAGTCTTTGAGTGGTTTGGCGGACCAGGAGCCGTCAAACCACTCAAAGACTCGCAGTGTGGTCACGATGGGCCATTCCTCGGCCGGACCCGCGGTGCCACCGTGGAGGCAGCAGGGGACCCAGAAGGGACCGGCCGGATGGACCTCGTCACGCTCTACCACCGCACCGTCGAACGCTGGGCCGACTGCGTGTGTGCCGTCCCTGACGACCAGTGGAGCGCCCCTACCCCAAGCAGCGACTGGGACGTCCGCGCCCTCGTCAACCACCTCACCGGCGAGGACCTGTGGACCGTCCCGCTGCTGGCCGGCAGCACGATCGAGGAGGTCGGTGACCGGTTCGACGGCGACGTCCTGGGCGACGACCCGATCGGCACGGCGGTCGAGGCCGCGAAGGCCGCCACCACCGCCGTGGCTGAGCGCCTGCGCCGCGGGGGCACCGTGCAGCTGTCGTTCGGCGAGACCGATGTGGCCGAGTACGTCTGGCAGCTCGCGGCCGACCACCTCGTCCACTCGTGGGACCTGTCCTGCGCGCTCGGCGCCGACCGGCACCTCGACCCCGCCGTCGTGGCCGGTGTGGCGGGGTGGTTCGCGCAGCGCGAGGACCTCTACCGCTCCTCGGGCGCGATCGCCCCTCGCGCGGTCAGCCACGGTGGTGACCAGAGCGACCTGCTCGCCGGCTTCGGGCGGGACTCCGAGTGGGGCCCGAACCACGCCTGCGTCGTGCGCCTGGCGGACGCGTTCGGCCGCGGCGACGTCGACGCGATGATGGCGGTGGTGACCGACGACTGCGTCTTCGTGGCCACCGGTCCCGCACCGGACGGGGTCCGCCACGAGGGTGCGGAGGCGGTCCGCGCAGTGTGGGCGCAGATGTTCGCCGAGACCACCGAGCCCCGCTTCACCGCGGAGGAGCACTTCGTCGCAGGAGACCGCGGGCTGCTGCGCTGGACCTACTCGTGGGTCGACGACCAGGGCGCCCCCGGTCACGTCCGCGGCGTGGACGTGCTCCGGTTCCGCGACGGCCGGGTGTGCGAGAAGCACTCCTACGTCAAGGGCTGACCCGCGGCCACCTTCGGAATCCGCACTCCCCTGCGCGCACCGTCCGCGTGGCCCTAGCGTGCCGACCATGGCCGACCCGGACCGCACCCGCCTGGCCGCGCTGCTGGAAGCGGAGCAGGCGGCATACACCGAGAACCACCCGCGCAGCCGGGCCCTGTTCGAGGAGGCGACCAACCTCTTCGGCCGGGTCCCCATGACCTGGATGAACATGTGGTCCGGCGGCTTCCCGCTCTACCTCGACCAGGCGCGGGGCAACCGGGTCACCGACGTCGACGGCCACACCTACGTCGACTTCGCGCTCGGCGACACCGGCGCCATGGCGGGCCACTCCCCTGCCCCGACGCTCGCGGCGGTGCAGCGCCGCGGCGCGGAGCTCGGGGGCCTCACCACGATGCTGCCGACCGACGACGCCCAGTGGGTGGGTGCCGAGCTCGAACGACGGTTCGGTATGCCGTTGTGGAGCTTCACGCTGTCCGCCACCGACGCGAACCGCTGGGCGATCAGGCTCGCGCGGCTCGCCACCGGGCGCCCCAAGATCCTCGTGTTCGCCTACTGCTACCACGGCTCGGTGGACGAGGCCTTCGCCCTGCCGGGGCCGGACGGCAAGGCCGAGAGCCGGCCCGGCAACGTCGCGCCGCCGGTCGACCTCGACCTCACCACCCGCGCGGCGACGTGGAACGACCTCGCCTCGGTCGAGGCGGCGCTCGCCCACGGCGACGTCGCGGCGATCCTCACCGAGCCGGCCCTGACCAACATCGGGATCGTGCTGCCCGAGCCCGGCTTCCACGAGGCACTGCGCGAGCTCGCGACGAGGTACGGGGCCCTGCTGATGGTCGACGAGACCCACACGCTCTCCGCGGGCTGGGGAGGCGCGACCCGCGAGTGGGGACTGAAACCCGACATCCTCGTCGTCGGCAAGTCCATCGGTGGCGGAGTCCCTTGCGGCGCCTACGGACTCAGCCGAGACGTCGCCGACGCGGTCACACGGCACACCAACGCCGGCGACGCCGACATCGTGGACGTCGGTGGGGTGGGCGGCACGCTCGCCGGCAATGCACTGTCCACCGCCGCGATGCGCGCCACCCTGGGCGAGGTGCTCACGCCCGCGGCGTTCGCCCACATGACCGAGCTCGCCACCGCCTTCACCGCCGGCGTCCGGGCCACGCTCGACGAGCTCGACGTGCCGTGGTCGGTCACCCAGCTGGGTGCCCGCGCCGAGTACCGCTTCGCCCGCCCGGCCCCGCGCACCGGCGAGGACTCCGCGGCGGTAGCCGACGACCAGCTCGACGCCTACCTGCACCTCGCGATGGCCAACCGGGGCCTCCTGATGACGCCCTTCCACAACATGGCACTGATGTGCCCCGACACGTCGCGCGCCGACGTCGACCGGCACACCGAGGCCTTCCGCGAGGTGGTGGGCGCCCTGTTCGCCTGAGATGCACCGGTATGCCGCGTGGCTGGTCCGGCTCGTGGCACGCCGCTCGGCGCAGCGCCCCTTATGTCCGCTGACACCACTCGGCGCCCGGCGTACGTTCGGGAGCTGGACCACTTCACGGTGAAGCGGGCCCACGACCTGTGGAGGGCTGAGCGGTGTTCATCCAGATCATCCAAGGGAAGTGCAGGGACGCCGAGGGAATGCGGCGGTTGAGCGAGGAGTGGCGCCGGGACATGGCGCCCAAGGTCGAGGGCTGGCTGGGCAGCACCTACGGCATCACCGACGACGACGAGTTCGTGGCCGTGGTGCGCTTCGAGAGCCGCGAGGCTGCGATGCGCAACTCAATGCGTCCGGAGCAGGGCCAGTGGTGGAAGCGCATGGAGGAGTGCTTCGACGGGCCCGCAGTGTTCCACGACTGCGACAACGCCATGATGTTCCTGGGTGGCGGTTCCGACGACGCCGGCTTCGTCCAGATCATCCAGGGACGGGTCAGCGACCCCGAACGTTTCCGCGGCTTCATGAGCCAACCCATGGACGTACTCCACGAGCAGCGGCCCGAGATCGTCGGCGGCACCATCGCCATGGAGCCGGACGGGTGGTTCACCGAGACCGTGGCGTTCCGCAGCGAGGCCGAGGCCCGGGCCGGGGAGGCGAAGGAGATGCCGGAGGGGGCAGCGCGCGAGCAGTGGGACCAGGAGATGGCGATGATGACCGACCTGCGCTACCTCGACCTGCACATGCCGTGGTTCTCCAGCGCCGGTGAGCGCGCCGGAGGCATGCCTCAGAGCTGACCGGAGCCACCGGTCTCGTCCACCAGTGCACCGCCCGCTGGGTGGCGCAGCGACTCCTCGCGCAGGTGAGAGGTCTTCCAGTTCGCCACGAGGACGAACGACACCACCACGAGCAGCGCCCACGAGCCGAGCTTGCCGACGTGGACCATCGTCCAGCCGTCGGCCTGGTCGGGGTAGCGGTACGCCTCGAAGACGGTCGAGATGTTCTCGGCCAGCCACAGGAAGCAGCCGATCAGGACGAACGAGAGCGACAAGGGCATCCGGTGGCGCGACCCGCCCACGGTGAAGTGCACCCACGTCCCCCAGGTCACGGCGACCAGCAGCAGCGCGAGCACCACGCGCAGGTCGAGGATGACGTGGTGGGTGATGAAGTTGGCGTAGACGAGGGTCGCCAGCACCGCGGTCGGCCACGGCCGGTAGCGGGTGAGTCGCAGGTCGAACAGGCGCCACGCCCGAGCGATGTAGGACCCGACGGCGGCGTACATGAAGCCGCTGTAGAGGGGCACCCCGGCCACCTTGGTCACGGCGTCCTCGGGGTACTCCCACGACCCGAGCCGCACCTTGACCATCTCGAAGGTCAGCCCGGTGAGGTGGACGGGCAGGGTCGCGAGGACCTCGCGACCGGTCTCCAGCCGCAACAGCCAGAACGCCAGCGTGGCAAGGATGCCGTACGCGAGCAGCGCGTCGTAGCGCGCGAGCGGCAGCGGCACCCAGTTGGAGACGGCGAGGCCGGCGAAGATGACGCCCGCGAACGCGCATGCCCTGGCCTCCAGCCAGGCGAACCGCACCAGCTGGCCAGCTGCGCACCCCAACCGCCAGCCAAACGTGTGCCGCACCCTCCCCATGGCGGGAAGCCTAGGCGAGTGGGAGCCGGACATGGTGCCGCCCGCTCACCTGTGGCTCGAGGCCGCGGTGAGCGGGCGGC
>JAICSZ010000157.1 GCA_025936615.1 Pedococcus sp.
AAGACGCACTCGGTGACCATGCCCGAGGCGTTCAAGAAGAGCTACCAGGCCTATGTGAACTCCGGCTTCTGGGGCGTCGACGTCCCCGGCGAGCTCGACGGCACCGTCGTCCCGCCGTCGCTGAAGTGGGCGATGAACGAGATGGTGCTCGGCGCCAACCCGGCCATCGCGATGTTCGCGGCGTCCTACTCGTTCGGCAAGCTGCTCTACCTGCTCGGCAACGACGAGCAGAAGAAGCTGGCCCGCTGGATCGTCGAGAAGGGCTGGCACTGCACCATGGTGCTGACCGAGCCCGACGCAGGGTCCGACGTGGGCGCGGGCCGCACGAAGGCGCACGACAACGGTGACGGCACGTGGAGCATCACCGGGGTCAAGCGGTTCATCACCTCCGGCGAGTCCGACATGACCGACAACGTCGTGCACTTCGTGCTGGCCCGTCCCGAGGGCGCTGCTGCCGGGACCAAGGGGCTGTCCCTGTTCATCGTGCCCAAGTTCCAGGTCGACCTCGAGACCGGCGAGCTCGGCGAGCGCAACGGCGTCAACGTCACCAACCTCGAGCACAAGATGGGCCTGAAGGTGTCGACGACCTGCGAGCTCACCTTCGGCGACAAGGGCCCGGCAACCGGCACGCTGCTCGGCGACGTCCACGACGGCATCGCCCAGATGTTCCGGGTCATCGAGCACGCCCGGATGCTGGTGGGCACCAAGGCGATCTCGACCCTGTCGACGGCGTACCTCAACGCCCGCGACTACGCCAAGGAGCGGGTCCAGGGCGCGGACCTGACCCGCCAGACCGACAAGTCGGCGCCGCGTGTCACCATCACCCACCACCCTGACGTGCGGCGCTCGCTCATGACCCAGAAGGCGTACGCCGAAGGGCTTCGGGCGCTCGTGCTCTACACCGCCACGCAGCAGGACACCGTCGACCAGGCGTTCCTGCAGTCCGGCTCGGAGCAGCTCGAGGAGGGCAGCCCCGCCGAGATGGCCAGCCGGGTGAACGACCTGCTGCTGCCCATCGTCAAGGGCGTTGGCTCAGAGCGCGCCTGGGTGCTGCTTGGGACGGAGTCGCTCCAGACCCTCGGCGGCTCCGGCTTCCTGCAGGACTACCCGATCGAGCAGTACATCCGCGACGCCAAGATCGACACCCTCTACGAGGGCACCACCGCAATCCAGGGCCTGGACTTCTTCTTCCGCAAGATCATCAAGGACAAGGCCCAGGCGCTGGCCCACATCGCGATGCAGGTTCAGGAGTTCGCCAAGGCCGACGACGGCACCGGGTTCCTCAAGGTGGAGCGCGACCTGCTCGGCAAGGGTCTCGAGGACGTCCAGGGCATCCTCGGGTTCATGGTCGGCGAGCTGATGAAGTCGGATCCCCGAGCCGAGGAGTCCAACGACGTCCGCAACCTCTACAAGGTCGGCCAGAACACCTCCCGCCTGCTGCTCGCCGCGGGCGACCTGGTGATCGGCTGGCTGCTGCTGCGCCAGGCCGAGGTGGCCCACAAGGCGCTCGGGTCCGGTGACGTCTCCGCCAGGGACCGCGACTTCTACGAGGGCAAGGTCGCGGCGGCGTCGTTCTTCGCCCGCACCGTCCTGCCGAAGCTCGCCGCCGAGCGCGCCATCGCCGAGGCGACCGACAACTCGCTGATGGACGTGCCCGAGTCCGCTTTCTAGACAAGCGGTTCCGGTATGCCGCGTGGTCCCGGCGCACCCGGGGCTCACCAGAGCCCGTGCCGGCATGCCGAAGGGGCGCCCCGACCGGAGTCGGAGCGCCCCTTCGTGGCGCGTGGTGACGCGGCGTCAGCGACCCGGGTCGACGTCCGTCGCCTCGATCTGCGACCCGGTGCTCGGGTCGGTCTGGGTGACCCGGCGCGAGGAGTACCCGGTGCCGGTGGTGCGCCGATTCACGACGACCAGCGAGAGCAGGATGGCCACCACGCCGGCAGCCATGCAGATCCAGCCGATCACGTCGAGGTCGACCGCGCCGACCGACACGTTGAGCGCGAAGGTCAGGATGGCACCGACGACGATGAGGAAGATGCCGACTCCGATGTACATGCTCACTCCCGTGGTTGTGCGGGCCTCAGGACAACCCGTCTCTCCGACCCTATCCGTGCCCCACCGCTGACCGTCCGAAACGCGCGGTGGGGAGAACGCGCGGTGGGGAGTCGGCCCCGGCGCTACCTGGTGCCGCGCAGGTCGAGGACCAGGGAGGTCGGGGCACCGTCGACGAGTCGGACGGGGATGCCCCAGTCCTGCTGGTAGAGGTGGCACGCCGCGTGCTCCGGCACCTCGCCGGTGACCGGGTCACCGTCACACGACGCGGCCTGGACGGAGATGTGGAGGACGCCGTCACCCACGGCCGCGTCGAGGTCGAGCTCGCGGGTGAGCCCCTGGCTGGTCCCGCCGCCAGAGCGCAGCAGGCCCTCAGGGGTCGCAGAGACCGACAGGCGGGTCGGGTCACCCCAGCGGTGGTCGAGCTTCTGACCGGTCGGCGGGGTGAAGGTGACCTCGAGTGAAACCGTGCCGGCGCTCAGCTCCGTCGCAGGTCGCTGGGTCTGGTGCGCGAGCCCGTCGACCCGCTGTGCCTTGTCCGGCAAGGGGATCCGCACGAGCTGGTGTGCCGCGGACTCGACCACGACGAGCACCGCCTGCGGCGCACTGCCGTCCCCCGTCTCGACGACGGCGTCACTCGGCTCACGCAGGCCGGTCGCGAGGGTGCCCAGCTCGCGCGTCGCGGGGTCGAAGCGGCGGATGGCGCCGTTGTAGGTGTCGCTCACCGCGACCGAGCCGTCCGGCAGGACCGTGACACCCAGGGGGTGCTGCAGGAGCGCCTGGTCCGCAGGGCCGTCGCGGTGTCCGAAGTCGAACAACCCCTGACCGACGTGCGTGTGCACCTGGAACCCGTCGTCGGTGAGGTCGAGCGAGCGCAGCGCGGACGTCTCCGAGTCAGCGACCCACAGCCGCCGGCCGTCGGGCGAGACCGCCAGCCCGGACGGCTGGGCGAACCACGCCTCATCGGCGGCGCCGTCGCGGATGCCCTCGGCCGAGGTGCCGGCCAGCACCGCGACGGTGTTGTCCGCCGGGTCGGTGGCGAGGTGCAGCGCCCACAGCTGGTGCACGCCCGCCATCGCGATGACGACCCGGTCGATGAACCACGCGAGGTCCCAGGGCGTCGAGAGGTCCTGGCGAAGCGCCGGTCCGCTGCCGGACCGCTCGCGCAGCTGGTTCCCCGTCCCGGCCAGCACCGTCCAGGCTCCGTCCGCCAGGCGAAGGCCCTTGACCTGGTGGTTGACCGAGTCCGCCACGACCACGTCGTAGCCCACCCGGGCGGCAACCTCACCCGCCAACGCGAGGACGCCCTGCGGCTCGACGAGGACCCCCGCCCCGCCAAACCTGCCGCGCTCGGTCTCGAGATCCGCCTCGAGCCACACGACCTCGTGGTGGGCGGTGTCCGACACGACGAACGAGCCGTCCGGCAGGACGGTGACCTTCCCCGGGAAGCGGAGCCTGGTCGCGGGAGGCGCCGACGCGGCATACGGCGAATCGCCTTGACGCAGAGTGCCCTTGGCGCGGTGCGCCTCGACCAGCTCCTCGACCAGGGCAGCCAGACCGTGACCGTGGCCTTCTCCCGACATCGAGGCGACGATGTAGCCCTCGGGGTCGACGACGACCAGGGTCGGCCAGGCGCGTGCGGTGTACGCCTGCCAGGTCACCAGCTCGGGGTCGTCGAGGACCGGGTGGTGGACCGAGTAGCGCTCGACCGCGGCGGACAGCGCGTCGGGATCTGCCTCGTGCTCGAACTTGGGCGAGTGCACGCCGATGATGACCAGGGAGTCGGCGTACTTCTCCTCGAGCGGGCGCAGCTCGTCGAGGACGTGCAGGCAGTTGACGCAGCAGAACGTCCAGAAGTCCAGCACGACCACGCGCCCGCGCAGGTCCGCGAGGGTGAGGGCGGCGCCGCCGGTGTTGAGCCAGCCACGGCCGCGCAGCTCCGGGGCGCGAAGCCGGGTCGGGGGCGCGCTGCGGGGCTCGGGGGCGGTGGTCACGGCACCCATTGTCGCAAGCAGCCTCCCGCCCTCACCCCAACGGGGGAGCCGCCGGCCAGCAGTTCGGCGGTGGTTCGGCGCGCCGTCGCACGAGACCCTTCCAAGGGGAGTGTCATGGGCGGTGGTCGGCCGCACCGACCCGACGAGGGTGACGTTTCGGCAACATGCGCAACGCGTCAGCAGCGCTCGTCGTCTGAAGGGGTAGGAGGTGTTTCGGATGAGGCACAGGGGGATCAGCGACCTGACCGCTCCAGTCGCGCTCAGCACGGCATCGGCGGTGCACCGCCGCGACCACGTGCACGAGGACGGCAAGGCCTGTCATCCCCACGTGGTCGAGGTGATCGGCCTCGGGCACAGCGCGATGGTCGTCTGCCACGACTGCGCGCGTGACACGGGGTTCATGGTGGCCAAGCGCGCCGAGGAGGTCGCGGAGCGCCACCGCAGGCTGACCGCCTGAGGCGTTCAGAGGCGGCGGTCGCGCAGCACGGGGAACTGCTCGCGCCACTCGGCCACCTGCGCGAGGTCGATGTCGACGCTGAGCACCTGCTCGTCCTCGCCGGCCATCGCGAGCGCCTCGCCCTTCGCGTCGACCACCTGTGAGTGACCGCCCATCGGCGTGCCGGCATGGGTGCCCGCCGTGTTGCAGGCGATGACGACGCACTGGTCCTCGACCGCGCGTGCGTGCGCGAGCAGGGTCCAGTGCCTCACCCGCGCCCTCGGCCAGGCCGCCGGGACGACGAAGACCGTCGCGCCCGAGTCGAGCTGGCGGCGGTAGAGCTCGGGGAACCTCAGGTCGTAGCAGGTGGACAGGCCCGCCGTGGCCCCACCGGGCAGGTCCACGAGCACGACGTCCTCGCCGGCGTCCATGAGCCTGGGCTCACCCGCGCCGAAGCCGAACCGGTGGATCTTGCGGTATGCCGCGGCGAGACTGCCGTCCGCGGCGTAGACGAGCGAGGTGTTCCACAGTCCCCGGCCCGCCGGGCCGGTCTCGCCATCGGCGGGACGCTCGACGATCGACCCCGCGTGAAGCATGACGCCGGCGTCGCGGGCGGCCGCCGACATCGCCTTACCGATCGGTCCGTCGACCGGCTGCGCGCGCTCGGCCCACTGCCGGTAGGCGAACCCCCCGGGTGCCCACAGCTCGGGCAGCACCACGAGGTCGTGACCACGCTGGTCGCGCACCATCTGAGCCACCCGCTCGACCCGGTCCTGCATCGGCTCCTCGTCGCCGTAGGCGACCTGCACCACCGCGACCCGCATCGTCACGACCTCCCCTGCCGCTCGTCCCGGCGCCGCAGCTCGGCCAGGTGGGCGTTGTAGGCAGCGAGCTCCGCGTCGCCGTCGCGGTCGGCCTGCCGGTCACGGCGCCGGGTCTCGGCGCGGTCCGAGCGCATCCAGGCCATGGCGACCATGAGTGTCAGGGCCAGGGTCGGCGCCTCGCCGATGCCCCACGCGATGGCGCCGGCCTTGTGCTGGTCCGCCAGCTGGTCGGTGAGCCACGGCAGGTGGATCGCCTCGAAGAAGCCCGGTGCCAGCAGCGTCGTGCCCGTGGTCATCACGACGCCGAAGAAGGCGTGGAAGCTCATCGTCGCGAAGAGCACGACGACCAGGATGACCGGTGGCCACTTGCGCGGTCCGGGGTCGATGCCGACGAGCACCCAGACGAACAGGTAACCGGT
>JAICSZ010000060.1 GCA_025936615.1 Pedococcus sp.
CGGTCGGCGCACTGGCCGACCGCGGCAGACTCGTCGCGCCCGGCGCCTTCTACGGCGAGGCGGGACGCCGGCACGTCCGGATCGCGCTGACCGCCACCGACGAGCGCATCGCGGTCGCGGTCGACCGGCTGGTTGGCTAGGGCGCCCGTTTTCCGGGCGCTGTCGCTGGTGGGGTAGCGTCGCAGTGCCTGGGCACGTGAGCTGGAGGTGCCCACCACGACGCGGAGGACGAACCACATGACCACTGACGCAACCGCAGGCGCCACCCTCACGGCTGCCGGCAAGACCCTCGACCTCCCGCTGGTCAAGGCCGCCGAGGGCAACGACGGCTACGACGTCTCCAAGCTCCTCAAGGAGACCGGCAACGTCACCCTGGACACCGGTTTCGTCAACACCGCCTCGTGCAGCAGCGCCATCACCTACATCGACGGCGACCAGGGCATCCTGCGCTACCGCGGCTACCCGATCGAGCAGCTCGCCGAGAAGTCGAGCTTCCTCGAGGTGTCCTACCTGCTGATCTACGGCGAGCTGCCCACCCAGGAGCAGCTGACGGAGTTCGACTCCAAGATCCGTCGCCACACCCTGCTACACGAGGACCTGAAGGCGTTCTTCGGCGGTTTCCCCCGCGACGCCCACCCGATGCCGGTGCTGTCCTCCGCGGTGTCGGCGCTGTCCACCTTCTACCAGGACAGCCTCGACCCCTTCGACGAGGAACAGGTGGAGATCTCCACGGTGCGGCTGCTGGCCAAGCTGCCGACCATCGCCGCGTACGCGTACAAGAAGTCGGTGGGCCAGCCGTTCCTCTACCCCGAGAACTCCCTGTCCGGGCCGGAGAACTTCCTGCGCCTGACCTTCGGCTTCCCCGCCGAGCCGTACGACCTCGACCCCGACCTCGTCAAGGCGCTCGACCTGCTGCTGATCCTGCACGCCGACCACGAGCAGAACTGCTCAACCTCGACGGTGCGGCTGGTCGGCTCCTCGCAGGCCAACCTGTTCGCCTCGATCTCGGCCGGCATCAACGCGCTGTTCGGGCCGCTGCACGGCGGGGCCAACCAGGCGGTCCTGCAGATGCTCGACGACATCCGCGCGGACGGCGGCGACGTCGACGCCTTCGTGAAGAAGGTCAAGAACAAGGAGAAGGGCGTCAAGCTCATGGGCTTCGGCCACCGGGTCTACAAGAACTACGACCCGCGCGCCGCGATCATCAAGAGGACCGCCGACACCATCCTCACCAAGGACGGCGTCTCCGACCCCCTGCTCGACATCGCCCTGCAGCTCGAGCAGCGCGCCCTCGAGGACGACTACTTCGTGGAGCGCAAGCTCTACCCCAACGTCGACTTCTACACCGGCCTGATCTACAAGTCGATGGGCTTCCCCGAGCGCATGTTCACCGTGCTGTTCGCCCTCGGCCGGCTGCCCGGGTGGATCGCCCAGTGGCGCGAGATGATCAACGACCCGCAGACCAAGATCGGCCGTCCCCGCCAGATCTACACCGGCGCCACCGAGCGCGACTACCTCGCCATCGCCGACCGCTGAGGCACCTGCCGGTCGGCTGCCGGTTGACGACCCGCTGCCGAGGGGCGAAACAGACAAACCAGTCGTACCGTCTAGGGCATGACCAAGACCAAGACCTTGACGGCGCCTCTGGGCGTAGCAGTCCTGGCGATGGGCGCGCTCGTGCCTGTCGGCGCGGCTTCGGCATCGGCTCCACCATCGCTCGACCTCGGGCCGACTGGACTGACGGAGGTCCGCACCTCGCGTACGGTCGAGCCCGGCGTGACCCTCACGCAGATCCACAGGGGTGATGCCGACCCGTCGGTGCGCTGGGTGGTCGAGGTGAACATCCCGGGAGGGCCGTCCAGCCCCGACCCGGACGCCCCGCCCCGGGCGATCCAGGACCAGGCGAGCGCCGAGGCGTACGCGGCGAAGCTCACCGCTGCGGGCTTCCCGGCGCAGGCGCAGGAGGTGCTCCAACCAGCCGTGGCGGACGTGCCTGCTGGGGTGCTGGGCTGGCGAGTGAGGCTCACGACCACGTTCGCCTCCAAGGCCGAGGCAGACGCCGAGACCGCCCGGCTCGTCGGCGCGGGATTCTCCGGACGCTCGTGGTACGCCGGCTGGGACGGGGACTCGACGGCGCGGGGACCGTGGACCGTCAACGTGGTCACCATCGACCCCCGTCGCTTCCACGGCACCTTGGAGGGCAGCTTCGGCCCGGACATCGAGCGCCGTGAGACCCCGTCGTGGCTGGCGCAGTGGACCGGAGCGTCGGTGTCCATCAATGCTGGCTTCTTCGTCCTCGACCCCAAGGCAGGTGCAGAGGGTGACCCGGCGGGTGCAGGCGTCTACGACGGACAGGTGGAGTCCGAGGCCGTGGGGTCCCGCCCCGTCCTGGTCCTGGACGACAACGCGCGCGACAGCGAGGTGACCCGGCCGCGCTGGACGGGCCAGGTGCGCCTTCCGTCGGGCACCAGGACGCTGGATGGGATCAACCGGGTGCCCGGGCTCATCCGGAACTGTGGTGGCACGGCCGATGACCTCCCGACCAACCTCCCGCTGCACGACACCACGTGCACCGATCCCGACGAGCTAGTGACCTTCACCTCGGCGTTTGGAGCCGCTACACCCGCCGGTCCCGGAGCAGAGGCTGTGCTCGACCGCCACGGCCGGGTGGTGCGTGTGGCGACGCAACGGGGCACGGCGCTCGAGCCGGGACAGACCTCACTGCAGGGCACTGGTTCACTCGCCAACGCGGTGGCAGCACTGGCTCCCCACGACCGAGTCGTGACGACCACGGACCTGCGTGACGGACACGGGTCGCTGGCCCGACCAGGTGCGACCGTGGTCAACGGCGGCCCTGAGCTGGTGCGTGACGGGGCGGTGCACATCACGCAGCGACAGGACGGAATGGTGCACCCGGGTGAGCCCAGCTTCGCCTATGGGTGGGTGCTGCAGCGCAACCCGAGAACCTTCGCCGGGGTCGACGCGCAAGGCCGCACGCTGCTGGTCACCGTCGACGGACGGCAGCTGGGCGAGCTGGGGCTCTCGATCCCCGAGACGGCTGCGGTGGCACGGTCACTAGGCATGGTCGACGCCATGAACCTCGACGGGGGTGGCTCGACGGCCATGGTCATCGATGGCAACCTGATCTCACACCCGTCCGATGCGGCGGGTGAACGTCCGGTGGGTGACGCGATCCTCGTGCGCTGACCGGGCCGCAGTGGGTGCGGCGGCGATCAGGCGAAGGTGACCACCACGCTGGTTGCCGGGAGGTTCGAGGAGACCCGGTGCCACGACCAGCCCTTGCTGTCACGGGTGCGGTTCCACTCCCGGTCGCCGACCCGCACCCGGGTGGCGCCGAACTGCTCGGCCTTCGCCACGGCATACGCGCCTGCGCTCCAGGCTTGCCGCTCGCTGGGCGCACGCACCGTGACGCTGCGGCCGGACACGGCTGCGGCCGCTCCGAGCTCGGTCCTGAGCGCCTTCCGGAACCCCGCTGCATCGCCCTGTGAGGCGTCGTTGAGCCGGCAGCCGAGCCCTCCGGGGGAGTGGCCGCTCAGGGTGGACGCCAACAGCCGGCCCTGCTGCTCGTGGTCGGCGTAGGCCTCGGGATAGGCGCTGCGCTGCACCTTCTGGGCGATCTCGGTGATCCGCATGCCCTCGTAGCCCTTGATCTTCACCAGGGCGTCGTAGAAGGCGTTGGCCGCGTAGACGGGGTCGAGCAGCTGCTCGCGGGTGCCCCAGCCCTGGCTCGGTCGCTGCTGGAACAGGCCCACCGAGTCGCGGTCGCCGTAGCTGAGGTTGCGCAGCTTGCTCTCCTGGATCGCCGTAGCGATCCCGATCGTGGCTGCGCGGGCGGGCAGGCCACGCTTCTCTGCCACCGCGTCGATGGTTGCTGCGTATGCCGTCTGGCTGGGGTTGAAGGTCACGTCCTGTCCCAGTGCGGTCGCCTGGCACTGCGGGCCGCCGAAGTTGTGGATCAGTCCCTTGCCACCGAGCACGCCGGCCACGACCAGCCCTGCGGCGAACAGGACCAGGACGCCACGCGTCAGCGCCGTGCGCAGCGACGAGCGGTGCTGCTCCTCGGCGAGGGCGACCCTGGCGCGGCTAGTCGTTGGCATGCAGCGCTGAGTTGAGGACGATCCCGTGCCCGTCGCGGGCCCGCGCCTCGACGGCCCCCGTCACCGAGTTGCGCAGGAACAACAGACCGGGCTGCCCGGACAGCTCACGGGCCTTGACCACGCGGCCGTCGGCGAGGGTGACCTTGGCGCCCGCGGTGAGGTACAGGCCCGCCTCGAGCACGCAGTCGTCGCCCAGCGCGATGCCGAGGCCCGCCTCGGCGCCGAGCAGGCAGCGTTCGCCGATGCTGACCCGCTCGGTGCCGCCACCGGACAGGGTGCCCATGGTGGACGCGCCGCCCCCGATGTCCGAGCCGTTGCCGACGACGACGCCCTGGCTGATCCGCCCCTCGACCATCGAGGCGCCCAGGGTGCCGGCGTTGTAGTTGACGAAGCCCTCGTGCATCACGGTGGTGCCGGGCGACAGGTGGGCGCCCAGTCGCACGCGGTCGGCGTCACCGATGCGCACGCCGGGCGGCACGACGTAGTCGACCATGCGGGGGAACTTGTCGATCCCGAGCACCTGGACCGGGCCGCGGGCGCGCATCGCCGCGCGCGTCACCTCGAAGCCATCGACGGCGCACGGCCCCTGGGTGGTCCACACGACGTTGACGAGGACCCCGAAGAGCCCGTCGAGGTTCACCGTGTTGGGGGCGACGAGGCAGTGCGAGAGCAGGTGCAGGCGCAGGTAGGCGTCAGCGGGATCCGCAGGCGGCGCGTCGAGGTCCACCTCGGTCGTGACCAGCTCCCGACGCACCCGTCGCACGTCGTCCTTGCCGACCAGCGCCTCGAGCTCGGCCGGGGCGCCGGCGTCGGCCGGTCGCGGTCCCAGCGCGGGCTTCGGGTACCAGGCGTCGAGGACGGGACCGTCCTCGTGGACGGTCGCCAGTCCGTGCCCCCAGGCGGTGCGCTCGCTGCTCATGGCGCCCAAGCGTACGAGAGGGGCCTGCTGCCACCGAAATGCCGGCACTGTTCGGCCGGTGGCTACAGTGCGCGCTATGGCGAACACCCCTGTCCTGGACCTGTCGGCAGACGTCGTCGAGCTCACCGCGGCGCTGTGCGACATCGAGTCCGTGTCGCTCGCCGAGGGGGCGATCTGCGACGCGATCGAGACCGCCCTCGCGCCCCTTGGCCACCTGGACGTCACGCGCGTCGGAAACTCCTTGGTGGCGCGGACCAGCCTGGGCCGGGGCGAGCGGGTGGTGCTCGCCGGTCACATCGACACGGTGCCGCTCACGACCGACCCGCCCAACCTGCCCACCCAGCGGCGGGGTGAGGACCTGTGGGGTCGCGGCACCGTCGACATGAAGGGCGGGGTCGCCGTCCAGCTCAAGGCGGCGCTGGTGGCCGAGCCGAGCCGCGACCTCACCTTCGTCTTCTACGAGGGCGAGGAGGTCGACAGCGCCTACAACGGGTTGCTGCACATCCAGGAGCAGCGCCCCGACCTGCTCGCCGACGCCGACTTCGCCGTGCTGCTCGAGCCGACGGGTGCCATCGTCGAGGGCGGCTGCAAGGGCACGCTGCGGGCGGAGGTGGCGACCAAGGGCATCGCCGCGCACTCCGCCCGACCGTGGAACGGCCACAACGCCATCCACGACGCCGCCGAGGTGCTGACCCGCCTCGCCGAGTACCAGCCGCAGACGGTGGTCGTCGACGCCCTGGAGTACCGCGAGGCGATGAACGCCGTGGGCATCGCGGGCGGCATCGCGGGCAACGTGATCCCCGACCGCTGTGTCGTGACCGTGAACTACCGCTACGCCCCCGACAAGTCGCCCGAGGACGCAGTGGCCGTCGTGCACCAGCTGTTCAGCGGCTACGTGGTGACGGTCAAGGACAACGCCGGCGGGGCGCGACCCGGGTTGGACCTGCCGGCGGCCAGGGCGTTCGTCGAGGCGCTGGGGGTCGACGTCGTCGCCAAGCAGGGGTGGACGGACGTCGCCCGCTTCGCCGACCTGGGCATCGCGGCCGTCAACTTCGGCCCCGGCGACCCCAACCTGGCGCACCACGACGAGGAACGCTGCCCGGTGGCGCAGCTGGCCGATGCGGAGGCGGCGCTGCTGCGCTGGCTGGCCTGAACGCGGTCCGCGCCCGACCGAGGACCTGCCCCACGCGGCGCGGTCGAGCGGCGTAGGTTTGCGACGTGACCGACCCGAGCCACCTGAGCGAGCAGACCCAGCCGGCCGAGGACGAACCCCTCTTCGACTACCACACCGGACCGGTGACCCTGCGTGGGTCACGGGTGCCGAGCAGCACCACCGACCAGCGGTTGCTGGACAACCAGGGCAGCGCCGAGTGGCTGCATGCCGACCCGTGGCGGGTGATGCGCATCCAGAGCGAGTTCGTCGAGGGGTTCGGTGCGCTGGCCGAGCTGGGGCCGGCGGTCAGCGTGTTCGGCTCGGCACGCACCAAGCCGGGCTCGCCCTACTACGCGCTCGCGGAGGAGGTCGGTGGGCGGCTGGTCAAGGCTGGGTACGCCGTGATCACCGGCGGCGGGCCGGGAGCCATGGAGGCGGCGAACAAGGGTGCTGCCGCCGCGGGAGGGGCCTCGGTCGGGCTGGGCATCGAGCTGCCGTTCGAGCAGGGGCTCAACCACTACGTCAACCTCGGCGTGAACTTCCGGTACTTCTTCGCCCGCAAGACGATGTTCGTCAAGTACGCCGAGGGGTTCATCGTGCTGCCGGGCGGCTTCGGCACCCTCGACGAGCTCTTCGAGGCGGTCACCCTGGTGCAGACCCAGAAGGTCACCTCGTTCCCGATCGTCCTCATGGGCACGGACTACTGGGGTGGGCTGCTCGACTGGCTCAAGACCTCCGCCCTCGACCACGGGACGATCAGCGAGAAGGACCTGCGCCTGCTGCACGTGACGGACGACCTCGACGAGGCAGTGGGCACCGTCGTCAGGGCCGACCGCCGGATCGCGTCCGAGCAGAAGGCGGCGCAGGAACAGGCTGCCGTGGAGCAGAAGGCGGCCGACGAGCGGGCGGCGTCCTCGTAGGACCAGACGAGGTATGGACGAGCGGGTCCAGCGCAACCCATGATTGAGCGATGACCGTCTCGCCGCTCCCGCGACACGGCGACGTCCTCGTCGGGCGCGACGTGGCCGGTCGGACCCTGCGGGTCTCGGGACACCCCGAGTCCGGGCGGGTGGTCCTGTCCATCTGGCAGGACACCGTGTGCCGTGCCACGGTGCGACTGGCCCCCGAGGACGTGCCCGACCTGGTGGCCATGCTGACGCGAACGGCGCTGCGCACCGAGGGCGACACGCGTCCGCAGGGTCTGGGCAGCGCCGGCTGAGCCGTCCCGAGTGGGTCCGGCACAGCGGTTCGTGCGACGATCAGCCCCGTGATCTGGGTGCTGTTCATCGTGGTGGCCGTCCTGCTGGTCGGGGCGTTCGCAGCGCTGCTCACGGGCCGGATCCACTACGACCCGCTCTCCGAGCCGACCCGCACCCAGGGTGATCCCCGGCTGGGGGAGGCCTTCACCTCCCACGACGTGGCGGACGTGCACTTCGACACCGCGTTCCGTGGTTACCGCATGGACCAGGTCGACGCCGTGCTCGACCAGCTCCAGGTCCGGATCGCCGAGCTCGAGGCACGGCCGCAGGCACGGCCCGAGGTCTGACCTCGCACCGACATGCCCACCGTCCACCTCGTCCGGCACACGCCCGCGCCGCCCAGTGCGGTCTGGGCTGTGCTCACCGACTTCGGCGCCCACGGCCGCTGGATGCCGTTGACCACCATGCGCCTCGACCCGGGCAGCCCCAGGCTCGGCTGGTCGTTCGCAGGGCTCACCGGCGTGGGGCCACTGCGGTTCAGCGACCCCATGGTCGTCACCGGCTGGAGCCCGCCGAGCGGGGAACGCCCCGGTGAGCTGCGGCTGGTCAAGACCGGACGGCTGCTCGGCGGCTGGATCCAGGTGACCGTGGCGGACCACGGGCAGGGGTCCCGGCTGGTGTGGCACGAGGAGCTCACCATCCCTCTCCTCCCTGCCGAGCGGCTGACCGCGCCCGTGGTGGGCCCGGCCGCCACCTGGCTCTACGCCCGCGCCGTCGACGGCATGTTGGGCGAGGCGATGCGCGCCATGCCTCCGGCCGGTACCCGATGAGCGACGTCGTCGTCGGCGCGGACGGCCTGGCCAGGTGTCCGTGGGCGGGCTCGACCCCCGACTACCTCGACTACCACGACACCGAGTGGGGCGTGCCGGTGCACGGCGAGCGTGCCCTCTTCGAGCGGATCACCTTGGAGGCGTTCCAGTCCGGGCTGTCCTGGCTGACCATCCTGCGCAAGCGGGAGGCGTTCCGTTCGGCGTTCGCCGGCTTCGACCCCGAGGTGGTCGCCGGGTACGCCGAGGGGGACCGGGCCCGGCTGATGGGGGACACCGGCATCGTGCGCAACCGGCTCAAGGTGCAGGCGGCGATCACCAACGCGGCCGCCGTGCTGCGGCTGCGCGAGGACGGCGGCCTCGAGGACCTCGTGTGGTCCCACGCGCCCGCCACGCACACCCCGCCCGCGTCGGTTGCCGACCTGCGGGCCAGCACTCCCGAGTCGGTGGCGCTGGCCAAGGCGCTGAAGCGGGCCGGCTTCGTGTTCGTCGGCCCGACCACGATGTACGCGGCCATGCAGGCCTGTGGGCTCGTCGACGACCACCTCGCCGGCTGCCACCGGGCGAGCCGGGCCCGATGAGGGGCAGCCTCACCACCCGGGTGGTCCTGGTCTACCTGGGACTGCGCGCCATCTCCTGGGTCCTCCTGGTCCTGGCCAGCAAGGACCAGGGCGTGATGCCCGACTGGACCGGCTCCACCGTCGAGCCCATCGACATGACGGTGCTGTGGGACGGCAGCTGGTACCGACAGGTCGCGCTGCACGGCTACCCGGTCCCGCTGCCGCTCGACCCCACGAGCGGTCACGTGTCCCAG
>JAICSZ010000101.1 GCA_025936615.1 Pedococcus sp.
GCCGAGCTCGACACGAGGTGCGGCGAGGCCGGCGGCCAGCCCGACGAGGGCCAGCGCAGCCAGCGCCGTTGCCGCGCGGCCACGGGTGCCCGCGCGGAGCAAACCGAGCAGCCCGGCGGCGACGAGTGGTGCGGAGAGCAGCACGGGGTAGGAGCCCGGACCGCCGGGGTGCAGCAGGGCGAGCTGCCACGGGTCGGCCTGGGCCTGGCCCCAGACGGCCAGTCCGGGACCGGCGAGCAGGCGCCACGGCTGGTCGAGCAACGTGCCGACCCAGGGGCCGAGGAGCACCAGCGGACCGGCAACCAGGGCCACACCCCGCAGTCGCGCCCAGCCGGGTCCCAGGATGACGGTAAGCAGGCCGGCGGCCACGGCAAGGACGAGCAGGGCGGGGACGAACGCAGCGAGCGCTGCGGTCACGAGAACCGTTGCGGCAGTGACGGTCACGGTGCCGGTGCGGCGTGCGGCCAGCGCGTAGCCCGCAGCTGCCAGCGGCAGCAGGACGGCCGCCACGACCGCACCGAGGCGACCGACCGCGAGGGCTGAGGTGAGCACCGCTGTGCTCGACCAGGCGAGGGCGGCGAGCGCACGCGGGAGCTTGGCGCGGGTGACCACCCTGGCCGCGAGGTAGGCGCTCAGGGTGGCCAGGGGCAGGGCGAGGCCCAGGATCGCGGCGACGGCCGAGCCCGCCGGAGTGCCCTCGGCACCCACCAGGGGCAGGTGCTGCAGGACCCAGGCGAGGCCGGCCAGCACCACGAGGTGCGGGCCCTGCTCGGCCGTGCCGCCGAGGCCGGGTCCGTGCCACCCGTCGAGCCAGGCGTGCCACAGCTGGGCCGGTGTCCCGTGCAGGCCGATGAGCTCTCCGCCTGCGACGCCATGGTGGTAGCGGTCGAGGATGCTGCCGCCCATCCGGCGGGAGGCCAGGACGGCGACCAGGGTCGTGAGCAGCACGGCCAGCAGACCGGGGTTGCGGATGGCGCGGGTCACCCACGTCGTGGCCAGGACGTTGAGGTCCTCGGCCTCGTCGGCGACCGGCCCGGACTCCACGGCCAGCTGGCGGGAGGTCGGGGCGCCGTCGGCGTCCTCGAACGCGACCTGGTCGTGGATCAGGTCGCCGGTGTGGCGCAGCACGGTCCGGGTGGGCACGAAGAGGCCGACGAGGTCACGGCGGCGGACCCTGCGGGTGCCGCGCGAGCGCCACCTCGCGCCGAGGACCCGGCCCGGGGTGAGCACCGCCCCGAGGTCGGACAGCTCGGCCCACGCGGCGCGGGGGCGCTTGGCCACGACCAGCGCCACCGCTGCCACGACGCTCGACACCCCGATCCACACCGCCAGGAACGGCAGCGCCCACCAGGCGCAGCGCGCGAGGGCGACGCGTCGGGCCTGGCGGCGCACCCGGTTGGCGGCGGGGCCACGCGGGGCGCGAGCGCTGGTGGGTGCGACGGCGGCGCCGGTCCGCACCGTTGCCCGCGGCACGACGACAACTCGGTGGCCGGCCAGCTGGGCGCGCCACGCGAAGTCGAGCTCCGAGCCGAAGTCGCCCAGCACCCGTTCGTGGCCCCTGAGCGACTCGACGAGCGAGCGCTCGACGAGCATGCCCGTCGAGGGCACGGCCAGGACGTCGGTGCGGCGGTCGTACTGCCCCTGGTCGGGCTCTCCGGGGGCGGGCAGCGGGACCAGCCGGCCGCTGCGGGTGACTTGGACCCCGATCGAGCGGAGCGTGCCGGGCTGGTACCAGTCGACGAGCTTCGGCCCTGCGACACCGACTGAGGGTGATCGGCGCACCGCGTCGAGCAGGCGCGCCAGCGCCATCGGCGCGGCTGCGGTGTCACACGTCAGGACCCACACGTGGTCGGTCTCGGGACCACGATCCCCCTGTGCCACAGCGATCTCGGCGTCGTGCGCGAGGGCCGCGCCCACGGCATACCCGATGGAGGCGGAGCCGGGGACGGTGACCCAGCTGACGGCTGGGATCGCCCTCCCGAGGGCGGCGTGGGCACGGACCGTCTCCACCGCCTCGCCGTCCAGGCCGAGGTCGACGACGACCAACCGGTCGGGCATGCGGGTCTGACGGGCCAGCCCGTCGAGGGTCTCGGGGAGGCCGGTGACCGGGCCACGCAGCACCAGCACCGCGGTCACGGTGGCGGCGGTGCGCGGCGACCCGGGGGCGGAGTCGGTCAGCTCAGGGGGCGGGGCAAGTGTCATGCGCTCGTCACGGACGGCCGCGCGGGCCGTTAGACCGCGCGCTTCTTCAGCTTGCGCCGCTCACGCTCGGACAGGCCGCCCCAGATGCCGAAGCGCTCGTCGTGGGCGAGGGCGTACTCGAGGCACTCGGCCCGGACCTCGCACCCGACGCAGACCTTCTTGGCCTCGCGGGTGGAGCCGCCCTTCTCAGGGAAGAACGCCTCGGGATCGGTCTGAGCGCACAACGAGCGCTCCTGCCAGGACAGCTCACCCTCGTCGTCGCCGCTGGTGGCGATCAGCTGCAGTTCCTGCACGGCTACCTCCTCGACCCAGTTGCCGTTGCGTGACCGTGGGGGTCACAACAATGGAATTACACGCGTGTCATACCGCTGAGTCAAGCCGAAATCTGATATTCGCCCGAATAGATGATCGTGTGGTAACCGCGCTCCGAGCGGGGGCGTCGTGCGCTAGAAGGGCGAGGCGTCCGTCGCCAGACCCGCGTCGCCGGGCGATGGGCGCGTACGCAAGACTGCCGCGCATGCGCATCACCGCACTGGCCGGAGGTGTCGGGGGTGCCCGCTTCCTTCGGGGGCTGCGCGACCACCTCGACGCCGACCCGTCGCTCGCCGAGGCCGAGCTGACCGTGATCGGCAACACCGGCGACGACATCAACCTCTTCGGCCTGCGGGTGTGTCCCGACCTCGACACGCTGCTCTACACGCTCGGCGAAGGGGTCCATGAGGGACAGGGCTGGGGCCGCGCTGACGAGGGCCACCTGGTCCAGGCCGAGCTCGCTGCCTATGGCGCCGAGCCGCAGTGGTTTGCCTTGGGGGACAAGGACTTCGGCACCCACATCGTTCGCTCGCAGTGGTTGGGCCAGGGCCTGTCCCTCTCGGAGGTGACCGCCCGTCTGGCAGAGCGCTGGGGCCTCCCCCGGCAGCGGGTCACGTTGCTGCCCATGAGCGACTCACCCGTCGAGACCCACGTCGTCGTCGAGGACGACGAGGGCCAGCGGGCCGTGCACTTCCAGGAGTGGTGGGTGCGCATGCAGGCAGCAGTGCCGGCCCAGCGGTTCGTCGCCGTGGGCATGGACCGCGCCACCGCCGCCCCGGGGGTGCTCGACGCGATCCGGCGGGCCGACGTGGTGCTGCTCCCCCCGAGCAACCCGGTCGTCTCCATCGGGATCATCCTCGGCGTGCCCGGGGTGCGCGACGCCCTGCGCGGCTCGTCGGCGCCGGTTGTCGGCGTGTCACCGCTGATCGGCGGTATGCCGGTGCGTGGCCACGCGGACGCGTGCCTCGCGGCGATCGGGGTCGAGTCCACCGCATCCGCTGTGGCGGGACTCTACGAGGACTTCCTCGACGGCTGGCTCGTCTCGACCGAGGACGCTGCGTCGGTCCGGCTGCCGCGGGCGGCGGTGCACGGCCGTCCGCTCCTGATGTCCAGCCGCGCCGCCGCCGCGGACATCGCCGGGGCTGCGCTGGCACTGGCGCTCGAGCTCAAGGCGGCCTGAGCCGTGCCGGAGCTGCGGCTGGTCCCGCTGGTGGGCATCCCGGAGGTGCAGGCCGACGACGACGTCGCAGCGTTGGTGCTCGCCGCGGCGAAGCGCTGTTGCGAAGGGCTGGAGGAGGGCGACGTCGTCGTCGTCTCGAGCAAGGTGGTGTCGAAGTCCCTTGGGCTGTGGGCGGACTCGCGCGACCGCAGTGCGGCTGTCGCCGGCCAGACCGTCCGCGTGGTGGCCGAGCGGATGACCGGCGAGCGGGTGACGCAGATCGTGCAGTCGGCGGCCGGGCCGGTGATGGCGGCCGCTGGGGTCGACACCTCGAACACGGGCGGCCGCGACGAGGTGCTCCTGCTGCCACCCGACCCCGACCGGCAGGCCGACGTGGTGCGCAGCCGCCTGCTCGAGGCGACGGGGCTGTCCCGGATCGGGGTGGTCGTCTCGGACACGGCGGGCAGGCCGTGGCGGTTCGGGCAGGTCGACTTCGCGCTGGGCGCCTCCGGGGTGGGAGTGGTCGACGACCTGCGCGGCGGCGTCGACGCCGATGGCCACTCGTTGCTGGTGACCGCGCGGGCGGTCGGCGACGAGCTCGCGGCAGCGGCGGACCTGGTCAAGGGCAAGGTCGACGGCGTGCCTGCGGCCGTGCTGCGGGGGTCGCCGTGGGCGCTCGAGTCGCGCGGCCCCGGCGCCCGCGCGCTGGTGCGGGTCGGACGGGAGGACTGGTTCGACTACGGCCGAGCCGAGGCCGTCCGGGCCTCCCTCGGGACCGAGCCGGGCTCCGGGGCGGAGTCGTTGGGGATCGCCTCGGTCGCTCCGGAGGACGCGCAGACCCGCATCGAGCGAGCCGTCGGGGTGGCGAACGCGCACGTGCCGTTCGGCAGCGGCGCCGACACGAGCCGGGCCGACACCAGTGCGGCCGACACCAGCGCGGTGGGCGCGGGGGTCAACGAGGTCAGCGTCGTCGAGGTCGGCGTCATTGAGGTCGGCGTCATTGAGGTCGGCGCAGCCACGGCCTTCCAGGCCGGGGTCCTCGCCGCCAGGCTGCGGGTCGCGCTGTGGGGCGAGGGGTTCGACTCGTGGTTCCACGGCGAGGCGTCCGAGGAGCGACCGGGCCACTGGCGCGCCCGCCTGCGCATCAGCGAGCGATAGGTCGTCAGCGGACCGGCAGGTGGGTGCGCGGCGCCATCCGGGGCCCGCGTCGCGGCCGGGGCCGGTTGTCGAGCTCGAGCAGGCGCTGCACGCGGTAGCGGTGGCCGCGGTAGGGCTCGAGCAGCTCGGCCATCTCCGCGTCCCCGAGCGCCTCGCCGGTCAGCGCCCAGGTGACGTGCTTGGCGACGTGGTAGTCGCCGAAGCTCACCGCGTCGGCGTCGCCGAGCGCCCGCTGCCCCACTTCGGCCGCGGTCCACACCCCGATCCCCGGGACCGACCGCAACCGGCGGCGGCCCTCCTGCGGCCCGAGCGCCACGCCCTCCTCGAGCCGGCCCGCGACCCGGGCGGCGCGGACGGCCGTCCCCGACCGGGCTCCGTCGACCGAGGCGCGCAACCACTCCCAGGACGGGACGGCCGCCCAGGCTGCCGCGTCCGGCGCCACCCAGAGCCCTCGCTGCTCGCCTGGCCCCGGTGCCCGGGACCCGAACCGCCGGACCAGCCGGCGGTACCCCGAGAATGCCTCCTGGCCGGTGACCTTCTGCTCGATCGCCGCGGGAACCAACGCGTGCAGGACGAGACCCGACCGCGGGACGTGCCACGCGGCATACCGGCTCCAGGCCCTGGCCACCTGCGGGTGGTGCGCGACGAACCCCGAGTCGTCGTCGCCGTCGCCCAAGAGGGCCGGCACCTGGTCCAGGGCCCACGTCGCGCCCGCGCCCCACGCAGACGCCTCGACCACGCCCGACGCGTCCCGCTGGACGAGCCGCAGCGTGGCCGGCCCCGCGGGCGTCGGCAGCCCGAGCCACCACCCGTCGCCGCGGTCGGGCTGGAACGTCGGGTCTCCCCCGCCCCGGCGGAAGGCGGACACCACCATCCCCACCGCGGTCGGCCGGCCCGGCCGCCAGACGCGCGTCTGCTCGGCGGTCGGGGACATTCGGACAGTCTGGCGCGTTCGCCTGACAGACGACCCAACGGGGCCACGTAGACTCTGCGCGACCCGCCACCCCGATCCCCCGAGGAAGAGCCCCGAGGAACCGTGAGCAACAAGCGAGCCAGCCAGGACCGCAAGGCGCGCCTGGCCGAGATCCAGAAGCAGCAGAAGGCCAAGGAGCGCAAGGTCGTCGGTGGCATCATCGTCGGCTGCGTCGTGCTGCTCGTGGCGCTCGGTGGCGTCGTCGCCTTCGCCATCAACGACGCACGCGGCAAGCAGCTGCCCAACCTCGGCGTCTCCCTGGCGTCGGCCAGGTGTGCGCCGGTCATCAACGACGGCCAGGGTGGCTCGCAGGAGCACGTCGGCCCGGGCACCTCGACGCCGAACGAGACGTCGGTGAAGTACGACACGGTCCCCCCGAGCCACGGCCCGCACTTCGTCCAGCCCGACGTCAGCGGCCGCGACTTCTACACCGCCTCGGACCGGCCCGTCCTCGAGACGCTGGTGCACAACCTCGAGCACGGCTACACCATCCTCTGGTACGACGGCACCAAGGTGAAGGACACCACCCTGCTCAAGGACGTGGCCGGCCAGGCGGACAAGCTGTCCGGCTCGAGCGGCAAGTTCAAGGTCGTGGAGTGGGACCCGAAGCGGGGCCAGTTCCCCGAGGGCACGCCCTACGCGATGTCCCACTGGGCGACCGACGGCGGTCACCGCCAGTTCTGCGGGGACCTGTCCGGCGAGGCGGTCGTGGACTTCGTCAAGAAGTTCCCCAGCAGCAACGCGCCCGAGCCCAACGGCATGTGACGCCCTCCGGCGCCAGCTCAAGATTTGCATGGGATGGCGACGGGTGTTTCGGGTGGCGCCCGGCGCTAGCTCATGATTTGCATGGGATGGCGACGGGTCAGCGGCGGCGGAACGTCAGCAGGATGAACGTGTAGTCCAGCCCGACCCGCTGCCAGTGCACCGGTCGCTCCTCGTGCGCGAACGCGTCCGACGTCGACAGGTCGCCCACCAGCTCGAGCCCCAGCCCATCAGCGGTGGCGATCAGCTCGCTGACCTCCTCGGGGCTGAAGATGTGCACCGGCGTGCCGTATGCCGTGTGGCCGGTCGTGTCGGCTGGCGCCTGGTCGAAGTCCGTTGAGACACAAAGGATCCCGCCCGGCCTCAGCACGCGCGCGGACTCGCGCAGGAACGGCACGACGGGCACCCCGTGCTCGATCACGGACATGCAGGTGACGGCGTCGAGCGAGCCGTCGTCCAGCCCGGTCGCGGTGACGTCGCCGTGGCGGAACACCACCCCGTCGCGCGTGACCGGGTCGCCGAACTCGAGGTTGATCCCCAGCAGCGAGCCGCTGGCCTCCCCGAGCCCGTAGAGACGCAGCCACGGCAGCACCGGGGAGTAGCGGGCGCTGCCGGCGTCCATCACCCGGGCCGAGCGCGACCCGTCGTCGGCGAGGGAGAGCACCGCCCGGACGGCCCCCAGGGCGTCCCAGTTCTTCGGCAGGTCGCGGTGCAGGGGCAGGCGCAGGTGGCGCGCCTCCGCCACGGCGCCCTCCCACATCGTCGTGGTCCGGAGCACCCCCGTGACCGGCACCGACGTCGGGACGGGGCGCGA
>JAICSZ010000273.1 GCA_025936615.1 Pedococcus sp.
CGAGGACGGTGAGGTCCTGCTCAAGGGCCCCGGCGTCATGGAGGGCTACCACAACAAGCCGGAGGACACGGCCGAGGTCAAGGACGCCGAGGGGTGGCTGCACACCGGCGACCTCGGCGAGCTCGACGAGCGCGGCTTCCTGAAGATCACCGACCGCAAGAAGGACTTCTTCAAGACCTCGGGCGGCAAGTACGTCGCACCGTCGCTGATCGAGTCGACGTTCAAGGGCCTGTGCCCCTACGTCAGCCAGTTCATGGTCTACGGCGCCGACCACAACTTCGTCACCGCACTGGTCACCCTCGACCCGGAGGCGATCCAGGACTGGGCGGGCACCCACGGCGTCACCGGCTCCTACGCCGAGATAGCCGCCTCGCCGCAGACCCGCGAGATGGTGCAGAACTACGTCGACACGCTCAACGTGAACCTCAACCGCTGGGAACAGATCAAGAAGTTCACCATCCTCGAGCGCGACCTGACCGTCGAGGACGGCGAGATCACCCCCAGCCTGAAGCTGCGCCGCAGGGCCGTCAGCGAGAAGTACCAGTCCACCCTGGACGCCCTCTACACCGGCTAGCCCAACCAGGGCTCAGTCCACCTGCGGCTCGTCCGGCGGGTCGGCGACGAGGGGCACGAAGCGGTACCACCCGTGCTCCTCGACCACCGGCCCGCCCGTGTCGTCGGTCGACGCGGTCACACGCAGCATCCGGCCCGCGACGGGGACGACCAGCACGCCACCCGGCGCGAGCTGTGCGACCAGGTCCGGCGGCAGCTCCTGCGCCTGCGCCGAGACCAGGATGCGCTCGAACGGCGCCTGTGAGGGGGCCCCGAACCGGCCCGGCACCGCCTCGCGGACGTGCGCCCACGGCATACCGGCAGCCTCGACGTTGGCGGCACCGAACACGACGAGGTCGGGCACCCGCTCCACACCCACCACGGACCCGCGTGCCCCGGTGAGCCATGCGAGCAGCACGGTCGTCCACCCCGAGCCCGAGCCGACGTCGAGGACCCGGTCGCCGGGCTGCACGTCGAGCAGCTCGAGCATCTGGCGCACCGTCGTGGGCTGGCTGTTGGTCTGCCCGTGCCCGATCGGCAGGGGCGCGTCGCGGCGCCGGTGCCGTCGCTGGCCGGGCGGCAGGAAGCGCTCGCGCGGCACCGCAGTCATCGCCGCGTCGACGTGGCTGGCGACAGCCATGGACCCAGTATGCCGCCGGGCCGGGACAGCGGCGGCTCCCAGGAAGCTCCCAGCCCGCTCACGGAACTTTCCCACCTGCGGCGTCCAGCGTGTGAGGCGTCGGGCTCCACGACAGGAGGTGTGTGGTGCCGTTGCTGGGATGGCCGTTGGTGACGGTGCTCTCGGTGCTCGTCGTGGCGGCCGTGGCCGGCACGCTGCTGCTGTGGGGGCGAGTGCGTGGACCTCGGCCCGCGCGCGCCGCGCAGCGGGTGGGCATGGTGGTGCTGTGCCAGTTGGCGGCGGTGTTCGTGCTCGGGGCGGCGCTCAACGACTGGGCGTACTTCTACGGCTCGTGGTCCGACCTGTTCGGGACGAACCCGGCCGTCCAGCAGTCGGTGCTGCAGCCGGCTCGCCCGGCCTTCGTGCCGCGGCCAGCCGCCCGCGACGAGGGGCACCAGCCACAGGCTCTCGAGCCCCGCCCCGTGGTGGACCAGGCCGTGGCTGCGGAGACGTCGTGGTCCACCCCCGGCCAGTGGCCCACCCGTGGCCGGATCGAGGCGCTGGAGCTCAGGGGGCAGCACAGCGGGCTCGGTGAGCAGGCGCTCGTGTACCTGCCGCCGCAGTACTTCCAGCAGCAGTACGCCCACACCTCTTTCCCGGGGGTGGAGGTCATGACGGGCTACCCGGGCACCACCCGGCTGCTGGTCGCCCGGATGCACTACCCCGACGTGCTGCTGCACCAGATCACGTCACACAGGGCGCAGCCCATGGTCCTGGTGATGCTCCGCCCGACCGTGGCGCCGCCCCGCGACACGGAGTGCACGGACGTGCCGTCCGGACCACAGACGCTACCTTCTTCGCCGAGGACGTGCCTCGGGTCGTCTCCTCGTCCTTCCGGGTCGAGCCGACCGGGTGGGGGGCGATGGGGGACTCCACCGGTGGGTACTGCGCCACGAAGATGGCAATGACGCACTCGAGCGTGTTCCGGGCGGCCGTCTCGCTCTCGGGCTACTACCACACGCTGCACGACGGCACCACGGGCGACCTGTGGGCGGGCTCGCCCCAGCTTCGGCAGCTCAACGACCTCGAGTGGCTGCTGCGCCACCAGCCGGCCCCCCCGGTGTCGGTGTTCGCAACCACCGGCTCCGACGAGCGCGGGCCCAACGGCGTGAGCGACCTGCGCACCTTCGCCGCCCTGGTCCGGCGCCCGATGTCGATCACGACCGTGAACGAGCCCGGCGGCGGGCACAACTTCAACACCTGGGCCAAGGTCATGCCCATCGCATTCAGCTGGCTGTCCCCCAGGCTCGGTGCCTGACCCCCGGGCCGGGCGGCGCGCTCCCGGCCACCAGCAGCGTCCTCGCGGCCGCCGCGAGGGCCGGTGCGGTACTGCGCAGCCGCGGTGTCACCGCGTTCTGGCGTGCGACGCGTGCACCGGGGCGGGGCCGTCCGGCCCGGGCCCGATCCAGTGCTGGCCCACCGCGAGGGCGAGCAGCAGGGCCAGGCCGGCGAGGAGGCGGACGGTCGAGGCACGCATGGCCGGCACCGTAGGCGGCCGGGCTGGGAGAAACCTGAGGGCCTACTCCGTCGTTTTCGGGGACGTGTGGGCGCCGTTACCCTTGTCGGACCATGACCTCCACCCCCGGCGCCACCGTCTTCCCTGCCCTCGAGCCGCTCCTCGAGCAGGTCAGCAAGCCCATCCAGTACGTCGGCGGCGAGCTCAACTCGACCGTCAAGGACTGGAACGTCGGGGGGTTCGGGCCGGGCGGCGAGGAGCTCACGACGCGCTGGGCGCTGATGTACCCCGACGCCTACGAGGTCGGCGTGCCCAACCAGGGCGTCATGATCCTCTACGAGGTCCTGAACGAGCGCCCTCACGTGTTGTGTGAGCGGACGTATGCCGTGTGGCCGGACCTGGAGCGCCTCATGCGCTCCGGCGGCGTCCCCCAGTTCACCGTCGACGCGCACCGCTCGGTGCGCGACTTCGACGTGCTCGGGGTGTCCTTCTCGACCGAGCTCGGCTACACCAACCTGCTCACCGCGCTCGACCTCGCCGGCATCCCCCTGCACGCGGCCGACCGCACCGACGACGACCCGCTCGTCATCGCGGGCGGACACGCAGCCTTCAACCCCGAGCCGATCTCCGACTTCGTGGACGCCGCCGTCGTGGGCGACGGCGAGGAGGCCGTGCTGGCCGTCACCGATGTCATCGGCGCCTGGAAGGCCGAGGGCATGCCGGGTGGCCGGCACGAGCTGCTGCTGCGCCTCGCGCGCACCGGCGGGGTCTACGTTCCCGCGTTCTACGACGTCACCTACCTGCCCGACGGGCGCATCCAGCGAGTCGCGCCCAACGCCCCCGGCGTGCCGTGGCGGGTGTCGAAGCACACCGTCACCGACCTCGACGAGTGGCCCTACCCGAAGCAGCCGCTGGTGCCGCTGGCGGAGTCGGTGCACGAGCGGATGTCCGTGGAGATCTTCCGCGGGTGCACCCGCGGCTGCCGCTTCTGCCAGGCGGGCATGATCACCCGGCCAGTGCGCGAGCGGTCGATCACCGGGATCGGCGAGATGGTCGAGCGCGGGCTGGCGGCGACGGGGTTCGAGGAGGTGGGTCTGCTCTCGCTGTCGAGCGCCGACCACTCCGAGATCGCCGACATCACCAAGGGGCTGGCCGACCGCTACGAGGGCACCCAGACCGGCCTGTCGCTGCCCTCGACCCGCGTGGACGCGTTCAACATCGACCTCGCCAACGAGCTGACCCGCAACGGGCGGCGCTCCGGGCTGACCTTCGCGCCGGAGGGCGGCTCGGAGCGGATCCGCAAGATCATCAACAAGATGGTGACCGAGGACGACCTCATCAACACCGTCGCGGCCGCCTATGGCGCCGGGTGGCGGCAGGTGAAGCTCTACTTCATGTGCGGCCTGCCGACCGAGACCGACGAGGACGTCCTGCAGATCGCCGAGCTGGCCAAGAAGGTCATC
>JAICSZ010000342.1 GCA_025936615.1 Pedococcus sp.
AGCTGCTCCACGCGGAGGGCATCGAGGTCATCCTCGACGTCGTCTACAACCACACCGCGGAGCAGTCCTCCCGGATCGGCGCCTCGTTGTCGTGGCGCGGCCGGGACAACCCCCCCGACGAACGCCACGAAGGGCGCGGCGAGGACAACGAAGTCACCGGCTGTGGCAACCCCCACGACCAGCGGCACGCCATGGTGTGCCGGATGGTGCTGGACTCGTTGCGCTACTGGGTCAACGAGTGCCACGTGGACGGCTTCCGCTTCGACCTCGCGGTCGCACTCGGCCGTGGGCAGAACGACGACTTCGACCCCAACCACCCGTTCCTCGTCGCACTGCGCACCGACCCGGTGCTCTCCCGGGTCAAGCTCATCGCCGAACCGTGGGACGTCGGGATGCACGGGTGGCGCACCGGCCAGTTCCCCCCGCCGTTCTCGGAGTGGAACGACCGGTTCCGCGACTCCGTGCGCACCTTCTGGCTGGGCGACCTGCGCGGTCAGGAGAGCGGACACCCGGGCCATGGCGTGCGTGAGCTCGCCACCCGGCTGGCCGGCTCGCAGGACCTCTTCGGTGACAGGGACCGCGGGCCGGTGGCGTCGGTCAACTTCGTTGCCGCCCACGACGGGTTCACCGTCGCGGACCTGACCCGCTACGACGTGAAGCACAACGCCGCCAACGGGGAGGACAACCAGGACGGCACGGACGCCAACCGCTCGTGGAACCACGGGGTCGAGGGCTCCGGGCAGGGCGCCGACGAAGCGCACGTCGAACAGGCGCGGCGGCGCTCCATGCGCAACCTGCTCGGCACCACGCTGCTCGCCACCGGCGTCCCCATGCTCAACGCCGGTGACGAGCTCGGCCGCAGCCAGGGCGGCAACAACAACCCCTACTGCCAGGACAACGAGACGACCTGGTTCGACTGGGACCTTGCACCATGGCAGCAGGACCTCCTGGAGACCACCCGCTTCCTCTCCCGCCTGCGGGCGGAGCACCCCGTGCTGCGGCAGCGCAGCTTCTTCACCGGTCGCGGGGTGCACGAGGACGGCAGCACCGACCTGGGGTGGTTCGGCTCCGACGGTGAGGAGATGCAGCCCGGTCACTGGGAGAACCCGGCGACCCGCACCCTCCAGATGCTCCTCGACGGCGGCTGGCTCGGCGAGCAGTCGGTCCTCGTCGTCCTCCACGGGGAGGCCGCCCCCGGCAAGGTGACCCTGCCCGAGGGGCCCGGCCACGCGGCATACCAGCTGCTCTGGGACTCCACCGAGGAGCGGCCCGGCCCCCCGGGAGACACGGTCATCCCCGGTCCGGTCGAGATCGGGCCGGCGAGCATCCGCGTCTACCGCGTCGTCGAGCGGGCCTGACCGGCGCCGCCCGTCAGTGCACGGTGGCGAGCAGCGCCCCGACCCCGACGAACAGGCCACCGAACACCCGGCCGAGCCGACGCCGGCCCCGCTCGTCGTGCGTCAGGCGACGCAGCCCGCGTGCGGCGAACGCGAAGACGAACCACATCACCAGCACGTCGACGACGACCACGGTCGCGGCGAGCACGGCGTACTGCGTCGCCATCGGCCGCTCCGGCCGGATGAACTGCGGGGTGAAGGCCAGGAAGAACACCACGGCCTTGGGGTTGGTGAGGTTGACCAGGACTCCCCTGCGGAACATGGCCCAGTGCGACGCCCGGGGGTGGTGCATCGTCCCCTCGTCGGCTGCACCGCCCCGCGAGCGGAACTGGCGCACACCGAGGAAGACGAGGTAGGCGGCGCCGGAGTAGCGGACCACGTTGAACAGGGTCGGCGACTCCGAGACGAGCAGCCCCACGCCGGCGGCGACGATGGCAATGTGCACCAGGAGGGCGAGCTGCTGGCCCAGGATTCCCCAGATGGACCGCGCCCAGCCCACGCCGATCGAGTTGGCCATCGTGTTGATCGCGCCGGCACCGGGGGTCAACGAGATCAGCACCGCGGCGCCGAGCAGCGCGAACCACAGGGACCAGGCCATGGGCGGATTCTAGGTGCGCCCGGCGGGCTGTCGAGCGCGCTCGTCACGGACCGAGACACGCGCGCACCGCCCTGCCGCCCCGGGAGTACCCGCGGTGTCGCCCCTCGGACGATGTGGTCGGCCGGTCGAGCGGACATGGTGGGGAGCGGTCCCCACCGTGCGGCGACCGAGGAGGGATCGACCATGACCATGCCGTTCCGGTTCGGGCTGGTGGGGATGCCCCAGGACGGGCCTGGCTGGCTCGACCACGCGAAGCGGGTGGAGCAGCTGGGCTTCGACGCGCTGCTGGTCCCCGACAATCTCGAGGCGACGGCCGCCATGCCTGCGTGCACGGCAGCAGCGGTGGTCACCGAGCGGCTGCACGTCGGGCCGTACGTCGTCGCCACACCGCTGCGCAACCCCGGCCTGGTCGCCGCCGACGCGGCCGCCCTCGACCTGCTGTCCGGCGGGCGCCTGGAGATGGGCCTGGGCGCGGGGCGTCCGGACTCGGCCGGGGAGGCCGAGCAGCTCGGCGTCCCGTTCGGGTCACCCGGTGCGCGGATGGCCCACCTCGAGCGCACCATCCGCGCGGTCCGCGAGCGCACGCCGGGCACCGCCGTCACCGTCGCCGCCTCCGGGCCCCGGATGCTCGCGCTCGCCGGGCGCACCGCCGACGTGGTGGCGCTCGGCGCCTCGCCCTACGCCGACGCGCAGGAGCTCGCGCGGATGGCGCGGATCGTCACCGGCGCGGCGTCCGGGCGCGAGGTCACGCTCAACCTCAACCTCTCCGCGGTCGGCGACGACATCCCGCCGTGGCTCGAGCAGCGAATGGGCATCACGGTCGCCAAGCTCGAGGCGGCCGGCTCGGTGTCCAGCCTGCGCGGCACGCCCGGGGAGATGGCCGACACGCTGCAGCGCCGCCGCGACGCCACCGGCATCTCCTACATCTGTGCCGGGGCCCTCAACGCCGAGCGCCTGGCCCCCGTGGTCGAGCTCCTCCACGGCCGCTGAGCCCCGCCGGACTGCTTGCGTCTGCGATTTTGCCCACCTGGTGGGCAAGATCGCAGACGCAAGCAGGGGTGAGCACAGGAATGGGTATGCCGCGTGCGCGAGGCGCGCACGCGGCATACCCATGTCTGTCAAGGCCTTTCAGGCGTTGGCGACCAGACCAAGCTCGCTGGCGCTCGCCAGGCCGTCGTGCTTGGGCAGGATCCGCACGGTGTAGCCGAACGAGCCGGTGCGGGCCAGCGCGAAGTCGCCGGCGAACTGGTGCCGGCCGCCCTCGTAGGACTCGACCAGCTCCAGCGAGTCGCACACCACGTCCGTCAGCTCGTCGGTGTCCTGCGCCCGGCCACGCACGACCTGCACGTCCACGTCCTGCGGTGACAGCTCGCCGAGCGAGACGTACGCGCGCACGTGCAACGTGTCGCCGATCTGCGGTGAGTCCGACACGCCCGAGGACTCGACGTGGTCGACGTGCACGCCCGGCCAGGCCGCGACGACCT